>NZ_JBEXPT010000077.1:0-32039 GCF_040612195.1 Streptomyces sp. NPDC006450
CGGGCGGCAGCCGGCGGGTGGCGGCGCGCAGGGCGGCGCCCTGCGGGTCGAGTTCCGCGGCCACCTCCGCGGCGGCGGGCCGGTCTTCCGGCTGCTTTTCGAGGCAGCCGCGGATCACCGGCGCCAGCTCGGCCGGGATGTCGGTGAGGTCGGCGGCCTCGTAGGCGATGCGGAAGTCCGAGCGGACCGGGTCTCCGTCGTAGAAGGCGTGCCGGCCGGTCAGCGCGAAGACGAGCAGTGCGCCGAGGCAGAAGACGTCGCTCGGCGGTCCGAGGGGACCCTTGATCACCTGTTCGGGCGACATGTAGCCGGGCGTTCCGGGGCGCTGCCCGGTCGCGGTCAAGGTGGCGTCGCCGGTCACCCGGGCGATGCCGAAGTCGACGACGCGGGGGCGGTCGGCGCCGAGGATGACGTTCGACGGCTTCAGGTCGCGGTGCACGACCCCGGCCGCGCCCAGGGCCGTCAGGGCCCGGCCGAGCGCCCCGGCGAGGAAGTGCACGGCAGGCGCGGGCAGGGGTCCGTGCCGCAGTACGGCGGCGGCGAGGGTCGCGCCGGGGACGAACTCAGCTGCTATCCACGGCACTTGCTCGGAGGTCGTCGAGGAGTCGAGCACGTTGGCGACGAAGGGGCTGCGGACCGCCGCCGCAGCGGCGGCCTCGCGGGCGAACCGCTCGCGCAGGTCCGCGTCGCGGAAGAGTTCGGGCCGGATGGTCTTGAGGGCGACCGGACGCCCCCGGCGGCGGGCGAGGTAGACCGTCCCCATGCCGCCGGCCCCGAGCACCCCCAGGATCCGGTGACCTCCGAGCTGCGCGGGCGTACCGCCCGGCAACGGGGCGATCACTGGTGTCATGCCGTTGATCGTATGCGTGCGTCCGTCAACCATCCTTGGAATCAATAAAGTTGAGGTATCCCCCGACCGGGCGGGGCCACCTGGGCCGCGCCGGGCGCGCGGCGGCTCCGCGGTCGGGCCGCCCTGACCGGCGGCGAGGTCCTCGACCTGTGCGCGCCGCGCCCGGGACTCACCGAACGGATCCCGTGCTGGTCCGGTGCCGAGTACGCGGCGTTCGGGGCGACGTGACTCCGGTCGGGCCGGCCCTAGCCCAGAGCTGCGTTCTCGTTGTCCAGCAGGTCCAGCAGCAGTTCCCGGTGCAGAGCGGCGACCGGTTCGAGCAGGTCGGGGTGACGCATCAAGGGAGCGGCATCGTGTTCGTGGGCGCCGGGGCGGGTGAGGCGGGTGACCTCTCCTGCCTCGCCGCGATCGACGAGGTGGTGGGCGTCCACGGCGAGGGCGGGCGCCGCGAGGAAGCAGGCGGCCCAGCTGACGATGGTTTCGTCCACCCAGGTGCGCCAGCCGGCATCGGCGTCGGCGTCGCCGTGATCGGCGCCGGTCATCCAGTCCAGCCGGCCGCTTCCGCCCGGACCGAGGAGGTGCAGGAGCTGGGCGTCGAGCGGTGTCGGGTACCGCAGTGCGGCGGCAAGCGTGACGGCCTGGTGGGCCTGGGCCTCGGCCAGGGCTCGGCCGAGCGCGCCCGGGGCCGGCGGGAAGGCGGTCAGCAGCCAGCGGGTGCCGGCGGCTATGACGGGTGTGAGATCGGCGGTCACGGCGGCTTCCTCTGGAGCGTGCTCGCCCTGGCCCGTGCCGGGTCCGCGAGCTGCGGCGCGAAGCTGCGCCGCTCCGCTCGTGGACGATGAGGGTAGCCGGAAGCGACGGGTGTGCGGCATGACGCACGTCACCGTGCGACCAGGGCGGCGGGACCGGACGCGTGAGTACGGGCCCACCGCCCTGGGCGGGGGGTCAGGACTTGCCGCGGCCGGTCACGAAGTCGCGTGCCCGGTCCACCAGGCCGGCGCCCGGCGCGAGGAGCTTGCTGGCCGTGGGGCTGCTCGGTGCGGCGGGGTGCGGGCGGGTGGGCGCCATGGCCTTGGCTCGGCGGATCTTGTCACCGAGGTCGTCCAGCTGCTGCGCGGTGCAGGCTCGCTGCAGCATCGGGAAGAGGTTGCTCTCCTCGTCCTGGACGTGGGCAGTGACCTCGTCCATGAGCTGCTGCAGCAGCGGGCTGATCTTCGCGTCGTCGGTGCCCGTCTTCTCCAGCTGCTTCAGGATCTTCTCCACGCGGCTGTGGTCCTCGATTTCCTTGTCCGCCATCCGGTCGCCGCCCTCGACGTGCTTGCGCACGGCCGGGTAGAGGTACTGCTCCTCGGCGACGGAGTGGCGGACCAGCTCGATGGTGACCTCGTCGATGAGATCGCGGAGCTCCTGCCCGGTGCCGGTCATGGCCCGGAGACGGCCGAACATCTCCTTCACCTCCCGATGGTCGGCCTTCAGCTCGTCGATCACATTCCCACCGTGTCCCATGTCGCCTCCATGCGCGTTGGGGATCGGGCCGCTCTGGCCCCATCCGATCGGTTTCCCCGCCGGACCCCCAGGCGCCCGGCCGACCGGGGTGACTCACCCGCATGGAGGGGGACGCCACCCTGCCGCCGGGCCGATGCGGCGATGAGGGAGGCGGGCCGTTCACGGGCGGGGGCTTCTGCTGCCCAGCAGGCGCCGGAGCGGCCAGGTCGTGATCAGCCGGTCCCTTCCCAGGCCGATTCGGGCCGCGCGCGCGTAGCCCGTGCTCTGCCAGTGCAGCTGTTCGGGGGCGTGGGCGTCGGTATCGACGGTGAAGCGGCAGCCCGCCGCGGCGGCCTGCACGAGCAGGTCGTCCGGCGGGTCGCGCCGCTCCGGCCGGCAGTTGATCTCCACCGCTGTACCGGCCCGCGCGCACGCCGCGAAGACGGCTGCGGCGTCGAAGCGGGACTGCGGCCGCCCCCGGCCGGTGACGATCCGTCCTGTGCAGTGGCCCAGCACGTCGACGTGCGGGTTGCTCACCGCGGCCACCAGGCGGGCGGTCATCGGTTCGGGTTCCGAGCGGAGCTTGGAGTGCACGGATGCCACGACGATGTCGAGCCGACCGAGCAGGTCTTCGTCCTGGTCGAGGGAGCCGTCTTCGAGGATGTCGCACTCGATGCCGGTGAGCAGCCGAAAATCTGGCCCCATGCCGGAGTTCACGGCGGCCACGGCCTCCAGCTGGCTCTCGAGCCGCTCGGTGCTCAGGCCGTGGGCGATCGTCAGCCTCGGTGAGTGATCGGTCAGAACGGCCCACCGGTGGCCGAGGGCGCGGGCCGCGTCGGCCATGTCCTCGAGCGGGCTGTCGCCGTCCGACCAATCGGAGTGCAGATGGCAGTCCCCGGTGCTCGCGGCCGCGAGGTCCCAGCCGGCCCGGGCCTCCGGTTCGGCTTCGGCCTGCAGGCGGGCGAGATAGCCCGGTACCGCTCCCGCCGACGCCTGGGCGATCACCTCGGCGGCGACCGGCCCCACCCCCTGCAGTTCTGCGGCCCGTGCGGCGTCCACCGGCCCCGGAGGCAGGTAGCGGACGGCGTCGGCCGCCGTGTGGAAGGCCCTCACCCGGTACGGCGATGCTCCGCGCCATTCGAGGAGGAAGGCGATGCGGCGCAGAGCCTCATCAGGCCAGACAGACGGCCCGGCCTATCCCGGAGTCCCCTCCGGTGACCAGTGCTCTGCGGCCGTGCAGCAGGTCGTGGCCCCGGTAGGTGTCCTCACCGTGGTCGGGGCGGGGAGTCATCGCCTCGGTCGAACCGGGATGGTCCCGGTCCTGCTCGGGAAACGGCGGACGGGGGTGCAGCCCCGGCGGATCGGTGAGGTGGGCCTGCTCGGGGGAAGTCATCGCGGACTCCTTCCGGCTCGGTCGGGTGGGGCGGCGGCTTGCTGCAGGCAGTGGCTCAGGGACCGTGGCCAAGGCAGCGGCACCACGGCGCTCCGCATGAACGGGGCCCCGTCGATGAGGCCGGGACCCGTTCCCTTTCCATGAGCGCCCTTCCTCCGCCCGGTCCGTGCCCGCGCCTGCCCGCGCCCACGCGGGTCACACCCTCGGTTCACAGGTCCAGCGTGATGGCGTAGGCGAGGAAGAACAGCGCTACCACGACAGACAGCAGGCAGATCAGTACGAGCGGTCCCTTTCCCCAGCCGCGCGTGAGGGGCCGGTACGGACCCGCCCCGGAACCGGTGCTCGATTCCCCGGGGGGTGTCTCCCCGGGTGGTACGCCGCCCTCCGAGCCCTGGCCGGTGTTGCCGCGCGGGGGGTCCGGCTGTGGGAATTCGGTCATGGCTCTGCCACCTCGATTCTGTGCCGGCCCCGGCCCGGCGGATCCCGTGTACCGGACGCCCGTGACGAGCCGGGGCTATCGAGCGCCTACCCATGGGCGACGGCCTCAGTCGGGGACCCGTCCCTCCTCCGGATCCACAGCCGTGTGGCACGGCACGGCTGCATGAGGCGGGGCCAGGTGCTCACGGCCCCCGCCACCGGCTATGGCCTGCGCCACCGGTCGTGGTCCATGTGGGATCCGGCCATGGGCCCCATGCGGAGCATGCCGCCGTCCACCGCCCATGACGCGCCGGTCACGTAGGAGGCTTCGGGTCCGGCGAGGAAGGCGACGACCTCGGCGACCTCACGGGCGTCCCCCGGACGGCCGAGGGGCACGCCGGGCCTGCTCACGGCGTGGACGTCCGCGTCCTCCTGACCGGTCATGGGGGTGGCGATCTCGCCCGGGGCGACGGCGTTCACCGTGATTCCGTATTCGGCGAGTTCCAGGGCCATCACCTGTGTCAGGAGCCCCAGTCCGGCCTTGGCCGCGCAGTACGGGCCCGCGCCCACCCGGGGCTGGTGCTCGTGGACGGAGGTGATGTTGACGATCCGGCCGCCCCGGCCCTGCCGGATCATGCGGCGGGCAGCGCGCTGCCCGCAGAGCAAGGGCCCGACGAGATCGACGTCCAGCACCTCCCGCACGGTGTCCAGGGACAGGTCGACGAAAGGTGTCGCCGTTCCGGTACCCGCGTTGTTGACGAGGACGTCCAGGCCCCCCAGCTCGTCCGCGAGCTCGTCGATGACGTCGGCGGCATCCGGCAGCGCGGTGAGGTCGAGGCGGGAAAGCACCGCGCGGCGCCCGTAGGCCCGGACCTCCTCGGCGGTGTCGCGCGCCCCTCGTTCGTCCGCGTGCCAGGTGATGCCCACGTCGATGCCCGACCGGGCGAACCGGACGGCCACGGCCCGGCCGATTCCGGAATCCGAACCGGTGATCACCGCGGTCCCCGGTGTGAAGCCTGCTGGACTGACCATGTCCGTCACCTCACCGTTACGTGCGTCGCCGGGGCTCGGTCTTCTCCGAGCATCCGGATGCCCTCGGCTTGGAGCCGTTTTCCAGAAGTCTTCGCGGCGCTTCCCGCCTGCCCCATGGAGACCGCCGGAAAACACGTACGTGCCCCCGGGGGGCGGCTCGCTCGGATGCCCTGACCAGGTCGTTCCGCCATCCTTGTGGGGCGATCGCGGTGGGATGCCTCCACCGTGCAGGTCTCGGCAGCAGATGTTTGAAACCGCAGATTTTGTCAAGGCGATCCGTATGGCCGTTTCGACACACGAAACAGAGCGCACCTACGAGTCCGCGGCCGACGATTGTTCGTGGCCGCCGAGCCTCACCGGCCTCGACCGGGCTGCCTCGCTCGTGGGGCGCGGGACGCACGAGTTGGAAGCCGTCTACTACGACACCGACGACCTCCGACTGGCCCGTACCGGGGCGACCTTGAGGCGCCGGACGGGCGGCACGGACGCCGGGTGGCACCTCAAACTGCCGCTCACGGGCGACAGCCGGGAGGAAGTCCGGGCCCCGCTGTCATCGGAGGACGTTCCCGGGGAACTGAGTGATCTGGTCCTCTCCCGCACCCGCGGGGCGGCATTGCGCCCGGTGATGCTGATCCGCACCACGCGCAGCCTGCACCACCTCCTCGACGCAGGAGGAGAAGTCCTCGCCGAGCTGAGCGTGGACGCCGTCTCGGCTGACGCGCTCCTCACTGCCGGTGCCCGCACGGCATGGACGGAGAGGGAGGTGGAACTCGCCGACGGCGTTGACCACGCCCTCCTGGACGGCATCGAAAGGATGCTGCGGCACCACGGCCTGGAACGGTCGCGCAGTCAGTCCAAGATGATCCGCGCCCTGCAAGAGACGATGACGTTCCCCGAAGGGCCGCGGTCGGAGGCGGACGGGGCGACTGCCGCAGGGGTGGTCGCCGGCTCGGCCGGCGACCACGTGCTGGCCTACTTGCGCCAGCAGACCGCCGCCCTCAGGGATCTCGACCCCGCTGCCCGTCGCGGACTGCCGGACGGCGTGCACCAGATGCGCACCAGCATCCGGCGTCTGCGCGGATGCCTGCGCACCTACCGCTCCGTCCTCGCCCGCGAGGCCACCGACCCCCTCCGACAGGAACTGAAGTGGCTCGCCGGGGAGCTGGGCGTGGAGCGCGACCACGAGGTACTGCGGGACAGGTTCACCGCCGCAGTGCGCGAACTTCCCGGCGAACTGGTCCTCGGCCCCGTCAACGCCCGACTCGAGCTGTGGGACGCACGGGACGGGGCCGAAGGGCGTCGACGCACCCTTGAGGCTCTTTCCTCGCGCCGCTACCTGCGCCTGCTGGACGCGCTGCGGCTCCTGACGGAGGACCCGCCGCTCCGCGCCAAGGCGGCCGGGAAACCGGAGAAGGTCATGGTCAAAGCACTCCGCAAGGACTACGGCCGACTGGCCCGGCGGATGGGCCCCGCACTGGACCTCGCCCCCGGACCCGAGCGCGGCGCCGCGATCCACGACGCCCGCAAGACGGCCAAGAGGCTCCGCTACGCCGCGGAGGCTTCCCGGCCTGCCCTGGGAAAGCCCGCCAAGCGCCTCGGCAAGCGCGTCAAAGCCGTCCAGGGACTGGCCGGCGCCCACCATGACGGTGTCGTGGCCTGCGACGAGCTGAGGCGCCTGGCGGTGTCCGCGCAGGCCGCGGGCGAGCCCGGCTTCACCTGGGGCCTGCTCGCCGGTCAGGAGCGGGCCGCCGCCACCGACTGCGAGCGCGCGCTCCCCGGGACCTGGGCGCGCGTACGCCCCGCAGCTCGACAAAAGGCGCTCCACCGCTGACCGGCCCGCCGCACGCGGCGGGGACACGGGCCGGCATGCGGACGCGTACCCCGTGCCGTCATCGAGGGCTCTGCCCGCCCCGGGGCGTGCCACCGGACGAATCCGCGTCGGTCGAGGGCGGCCGCGTCTCGTGCGGGCCGCGGGGGTGCAGGCCGGGCCCCAGGGCGGGGCCTGCAAGCGTGGTGGGGGAGAGATCGGTGGGTTCCTCGCCGGCTTCCAGGAGGGTGTCGGCGGCTCCTACGATCAGCGGGTCGGGCTGCCCCACGGCCTCGGTGTCCTTCCGGTCGTAGTCGATGCGCCACAGCAGGCTGCGGATCGCCTCCAAGCGGGCCCGCCGCTTGTCGTTGGTCTTGACGACGGTCCAGGGCGCGTGCTCGGTGTCGGTGGCCCGGAACATGTCGACCTTGGCGGCCGTGTAGGCGTCCCACCGCCCGAGGGAGGCGATATCCGTCGGCGAGAGCTTCCACTGCCGTACCGGGTCGACCTGACGGATCGCGAACCTGGTGCGCTGCTCGGCGCGGGACACGGAGAACCAGAACTTCACCAGGAGGATCCCGTCGTCCACCAGCATGGCCTCGAAAGTGGGGCACTGGCGCAGGAACAGCTCGTTCTCCGCCGGGGAGCAGAAGCCCATCACGCGCTCGACTCCGGCTCGGTTGTACCAGGAGCGGTCGAAGAAGACGATCTCGCCGGCGGTCGGCAGATGGGCGATGTACCGCTGGAAGTACCACTGGCCGGCCTCCCGCCCGGTCGGCTTGTCCAGGGCGACGATCCGGGCACCACGCGGGTTGAGGCGTTCGGTGAACCGCTGGATCGTGCCGCCCTTCCCGGCCGCGTCCCGCCCCTCGCAGATCACCACCAGCCGGGCTCCCGTCTCCTTCACCCAGCGCTGGAGCTTCAGGAGTTCGATCTGCAGGACGCGCTTGGCCCGCTCGTATTCACGCCGCCGGACCTTGCGGTCGTAGGGGTAGTTCTCCCGCCAGGTACGGATCGGGAACCCGTCCGCGTCCAGCAGTACGGGCTGCTCCGGCCGGCGGTCATCCACACTCAGCCCCGCCAGCAAGTCCTCGCCGTCCGTGTGTCGCACTCCGTAGGTGTCCATACCGGTGCGCCTACCCCGCCGGACTCCTTCACACCACCGCGTGGGCACAGCGGGTCGGATGTCCCCTTCGATGTCCCCGCAGAGCCGAGCGCGTGCCCCGGGCATCACGGCGTGCTCCGGGCATCAGTTCGTAGGCGTCGCACCGGTGAGCAGCGATAGCAGTCCGGGCAGTCCGCCTTCGGCCAGGGCGCGGCGCTGGCGGTCAGCGGGGGTGCCTTCCTGCAGGAGCCGGTGGATGAGGCCACTGACCTCCCGGAGGTCGCCCGCATCGTCCAGGGCCGGGGTGATGTGGCGCAGCAGCTCACAGAGCACGTCACCGCTGCTGTGCGGGTGGCCGTACGGGTCCAACAGGGTCCTGTTCAGTCCGTACCGGGCCGCGTGCCAGTTTCCGGCTTGCACGAGCTCCGGATCGCCCACGGCCAGGGGTGCGCCCGCCTTCTCCTCCGTGATCGCCGTGGCGACCAGCGCCCGTACGATGCCGGCGAGCATGACGGCGTCGTCCGCCCGGAGCTGGACGTCCAGGCAGCGCACCTCGATGGTGGGATAGCGGTCGGAGAGCCGGGCCTGCCAGTACGCCTGATGGCGGTCCGCGATCATCCCGGACCCCACCAGGGCCTCCAGGCGCCGCTCGTAGTCGGCGAAGCCGTCGAAGACGGGCGGCGGGCCGCTGACCGGCCAGCGTCCGAAGACGATGGTGCGCCAACTCGCGAAGCCCGTGTCCCGGCCCTCCCAGAGCGGCGAGTTGCCGGACATGGCCAGCAGGGTCGGCAGCCAGCCGCGGATCCGGTTCAGCACCGCGACCCCCGTGCCGGGATCGGGGACCGCCACGTGGACGTGCATCCCGCAGATCAGGTGCTCGTCGACCAGCCGCCGGGCCGCACCCTCCATCCGCAGGTAGCGCTGGGTCGGGGTCACCGGTACCGGCCGGGGCCCGTGGACCGGGGCCGCACCCGTGGCGGCGATGCGGCAGCCGTTGGACTCCGCGGCGGAGGCCACCGCATGGCGCAGGCGCAGCAAGTGGCCTCCCACCTCGTCCAGGCTCGAGCACACGGGGGTGGCCACCTCGATCTGCGCTTGGAGCAGCTCGTCCTGGACCTCTCCCCGGTCGGCGAGCGAGCCGAGCCCAGCCGTGCGGCTCACGTCCTCCACCCGGGGTGTCGGCAGTCCCGTCACCGGGTCCACCAGCAAGTACTCTTCTTCGACGCCGACCGTGATCACCTCCTGCGGCTACCCCGCCGCGGCTTGATCACGCGCCCGGAAGCGGGCGGCGCTCACGCGTGGACCCCGAGCCGTGGAACCGTCGCGTGTGAGCCGGCGGAAGTGTCCCGAACGGGCCTGTGGTGGGGGCGGGCGCACCGCACCGCCGTTTCCAGGGGTGAGCACTCCGAGCTCCCCTCGGCCGCTCCTCGTACTCACGATGGCCGGGTGGGATCGGCTGCCTGGTCCAGGGTGAACAACCCCCCGTCCGGATCCAGGGCAGAGAGCTGCTGTGTCTCGTGCTGCGCCGGGTCGCCGGCGGCGATGCTCCCTCCGTTCTCGAGAACCGCGGCCCGGGCCGTCTCCAGGTCGGGGACCTTGAAGTGGACGTTCCAGCGGGGCCGCAGCTGGGGCCGGGGAGAGCCGCTTTCGACAGGGCCGCTGTTCAGTCGTGCGACAGCCTGGCCGTCGTGGCGCAGTACCACCTGGTCCTGCTCGTAGGACACCTCGCTGCCGTCGGCGTTCTCGTCGGCCCATTCGAGCACCCGGCCGTAGAAGAGGGCGGCGTCGAAGGCGTTCCTGGTCTGCAGCTCGAGCCATGCGGGGGCCGTGCCGTCGCCCACGTGCCAGTCGGACAGGACGCGGCCCTCCCACACGCCGAAGGACGCGCCTTCCAGATCGGTGGCCAAGGCCGCCCGGCCCCCTGGCGGGAAGGTGACCGGTCCGATGCCGACGGTGCCGCCGAATTCGCGGATCCGCGCCACTGCCGCGTCCGCGTCGTCCACGGCGAAGTAGGCCGTCCAGGCGACGGGGACCGCGAAGCCACCGGCCACCGTGCCGATCCCCGCGACCGGCACACCGCCCAGCTCGGCGACGGTGAATCCGCGCCCCAGGCGCGTCGGGCGGAAGGTCCAGCCCAGGACGGCTCCGTAGAACTCCTGCGCTGCGTGCAAGTCGCGGGCCATGAGGCTCAGCCAGCACGGCGCCCCTACGGCGCCTGTCGTCATCAGCACCACAATTCATCTCCGCCGCCTACCGGGAGATCGAGGCAGGGGTACCGGCTTCCCGGCACCAGCTGTCCCGATATCCGCACTTACTTTCCGTGTCATGCGGTTTGCCCTCTATCAGCGTATGTATTCGCTTGCGGGGTAGGGGCGAAGCAAGCTGATCCGGCCACGCGCCGGGCGGCGTGGAGGTGAGAGGGATGGGTGCAGGCAAGAAGGCCAAGAACATGGCGAAGGCGACCAAGGGCAAGGTGAAGGAGACCACGGGCAAGGCCGTGGGGAACGAAGGTCTGGAGGCGAAGGGCAAGGGAGAGCAGACCCTGGCCGGCGCCAAGCAGACGGTGCAGAAGACCAAGGGCAAGCTGAAGGGTTGAGCCGAGGGGTCTGGGCCGGGGTTGCGGGGATGAGGGCCGGCGGTGAACCGCCGGCCCTCACGTACGTGCCCCTTCGCGCGGGCTACGACCTCACGCTCGCGAGCGGCGGCGCCGAGGCGGGGCGGCCTCGTACTCCTCGTCGTCTTCCGGTTCCGCTTCTTCTTCCGGTTCCGATTCGGGCTCTTCCTCGTCTGCGTACTCGGTGTCCTCGTCTTCGCCCTCTTCCTCTCCCTGCTCGCCCTCCTCTTCGCCTTCTTCCTCCCCCTGCTCACCGTCTTCTTCGTCCGCGTACTGTTCGTCCCCGTCCGCGTACTCTTCGTCGCCCTCGCCCTCGCCCTCGCCCTCGTACCCCTCCTCGTCCTGTTCGGCCTGTTCCTGCTCCATCGCCTCCTCGTGGCTCCGGACCACTTCGCCGTCGCGGATCTCGCCGCGCCAGCCTTCCGGCTCTTCGGTGGAGAGCATCGTGTGGCGCAGGAAGTGCTTCAGGTCCAGGCGCAAGCGCCGGCCCTGGGCGCGCCAGAGGTTGCCGGTCTTCTCGAAGAGGCCGGAGGGGTAGTACTCGACGACGATGACGATGCGGGTCAGGGACGGGGCGAGCTCGTGGAAGGTGACGCATCCACGGGTCGTGCCCTTGGCGCCCTGCGAGGTCCACACGATGCGATCGTCGGGCACCTGTTCCTGGACGGTGGCTTTCCAGCTCCGGGTGGAGGGCCCGACCTTGACCTTCCAGTCGCTGTTCGTCTCGTCGTCGCGGGAGACGTCGCGAACGCCCTTGGCGAATCCGCTGAATTCCTCGTACTGCGTCCAGTGGTCGTAGACGGTACGCAGGGGCAGGCCCACGTCGAGGGCCTCGACGATGTTGACGACCTTGCCGCCGCTCTTGCGTCCGCGTCCCTTACCACCGCCGAAGGCATTGGAGATGGTGTCGGTGACCTTGTCCTTGAGGTTGCCGAGTTTCTGGCCCGCGAAGGCTTTCAGGGGGGAGTCGCCCTGCATCATCCGGCCCCCGATGCCGGCGATGTCGGAGAGGCTGCCCTTGTTGTCGGCGACGTCCTGGAGCTGGTCGGTGAGGTCGGAGAGCTTGTCGGTCGCCTTGTCCGCGAGCTGATCGGCCTGAGCCGAGAGGAACCCGGACAGCTCGTTCAGCAGCTGGTCCAGTCCGGAGGCCTTGGATGAGCTGGTGCGGTCTGAGGTTGCCATGACCTACCTCCGCGTGGACGACTTGCGGGCTGCGGTCTTCTTGGCAGCCGTCTTGCCGGCGGGGCTGCGCCCCGTGGCCTTTTTGGCCGGGGCCTTCGCGGGAGCGCTCTTGCGGGCCTGGCTCTGGCCTGCGGCGGCCCTCTTGCGCGGCGGGCTGCTGCTCTTCTTCGCGGTGGCCCTGCCGGGCGCGGTGCGAGCGGCGGAGCTCTTCCGTGCGGGCGCGGCCTTCGCTGCGGGCCTGCCGCTCGCGGTCTTCTTCGCTGCAGCCCTCTTCGCCGGGGCCGCCTTCTTCGCCGGGGCTGCTTTCTTGGCCGGGGCTGCCTTCTTCGCCGGGGCTGCCTTCTTCGCGCGGGTCGCTTTCTGCGCCGGAGCCGCCTTCTTCGCGGGGGCCGCCTTCTTGGCCGGGGCAGCCTTTTTGGCGGGTGCGGCCTTCTTGGCGGGTGCGGCCTTTCTGGCGGGGGTGGGGCGCTTTCTGGGCTGCCGCTCGGGGGCAGCGCGCTTGCCGGGCCGGGCGCGAACCGAGGTGCGGGTCCGGCGCGGTGGCGGCGCAGGCTCTTCCTCTTCCTCTTCCTCCGGCTCCACCTCCTCCTCTTCGGGCTCCTCCTGCTCCTCCTCTTCGGCTTCCTCCTCTTCGGGCTCCTCCTCCTCGGCCTCCTCCTCTTCGGCCTCCTCTTCCTCATCCGCCGCGGACGGCTCCTCATCGTCTTCGTACTGCGGGGCGTAGCCTTCCTGCCCGTCCTCGTCCTCGCCCTCGTCCTCGCCCTCTTCCTCGTACTCCTCGTCTTCGTATTCCTCGTCCTCGTACGGCTCCTCGCCCTCGTCCTCGTCCTTGCGGCCGCGGTCGCCTCGGGTGAGTTCGAGGGTCCGCTCGTGGAGGCTGTCGGCGAAGTCGGCCAGCTTGCGGTTGGCTGCGCTGGTCAGTGCCTGGCGGCCCGCGTCCATGGCCTCGCCGCGCAGCTGTTCGCCGATTTCCGCGAACTGGGGCATCTCCTTGATCCGGGAGGCGCCCTCTTTGAGGAGTTGTCCGGGGTCGAGCCCGAACCGACGGCCGGCGAGGTAGGTCGCCACGCTGAAGGCCAGGCGCCCCTTCTTGGTCCGTCCGAGTACGTATCCGCCAGCCAAAGCGGCTGCGAGCGCGATCTTGCTGGTGTCCTCCATGATCATCCCCTACCAGGGCGCATACGGAGTTGTGACGTCGACCGCGGGCAGCGGATGGCGTGGCACCCGCTGTCTCGCCGGGAGGAGTCCTGTCGGGGGCGTCCCCGGAAAAACCTTCCCTGCCCTACAGGACGTATACCTGAATGTAGTGACATTCTAGTTTCTGTGAGGCCTTCTCCCCAAGGGAGTGGTATATGGCCGCAGCGGAACCTGCACGCCCCCGGCGGGCCCCCTCGCACGCCGCCGGCGAAGGCGAAGAGCAGGACAGGAACCCGCCCAGGCGCACCCCGCCCCGGCGCCGTACCGGTGCGCCTGGCGCGGCGGCGGCGATGCGGGCGGCAGCCGGGCAGCTCTCCGAACTCCTGGGGCGCACCCCGGAGTCCGTCGCTTCCCTGAAGCCGACCGAGGACGGAGGCTGGGAGGCGCAGGTGGAGGTGGTGGAGCTGGAACGCATTCCCGACAGCACCAGCGTGCTGGCCAGCTACCGCGTCAACCTGGACGAAGACGGCGAGCTGATCTCCTACGAACGCACCCGCCGCTACAGCCGCGGCATGATCGACCGGCTGCCCTGACAGGGGACGGCCGGGGGAAGGACGCGCCATGACCATGGTGCCGCAGGGCGCCGCCCCGCTCGCGCGCGGGCAGGGAGGCGGCACGAGCAGCCTTTACGACGTCCTGGAACTGATTCTCGACCGCGGGCTGGTCATCGACGTCTTCGTCCGCGTCTCCCTGGTGGGCATCGAGCTGATCAAAATCGACGCCCGGATCGTCGTGGCCAGCGTCGACACCTACCTCCGCTTCGCCGAGGCCTGCAACCGCCTCGACCTCGAGGCGGGCCGCAAAGCACCGGCCCAGCTCCCCGACGTCATGGGGAAGGTGATGGAAGGCGGAGCCCGCGGGAAGTCCAAAGGAGCACTCACCGGCGCCGTCGAGGCGGTCACCGGCTCCCTCACCGGCAAATCCTCCACATCCCGTGAGCCGGACGACGACGAGGACGAGGTGGAGGAAGAGGCGCCCAAGAGGCGTCGGCCCGCCGCCCGGCGCCCCGTACGGCGGGAGAAGGAGTAACCGATGCCGCTCTACGTGTACTCGATCACCGCGGAGGACCACCCCTGCCGCCTGGACGGCGCACACGGTGTCGGCGCCGATCCCTCTGCGCTGCGCACGATTTCCGCCGGCCCCCTGAAGGCCGTGGTCAGCGACGTCAACCAGGAGATCAGGCCCAAACGCCGCGACCTCACCGCCCACCAAGAGGTCCAGGAACGTCTGATGGCCGACGGCACCGTACTGCCCCTGCAGTTCGGCTACGTCGCCGCAGACGACGTCGCCGTGAGCGAAGCGCTCCAGTCCAACGCGGAGGGCTACCTCGCCGCGCTCGGGCGCCTGCAGGACTGCGCCGAGTACCACGTCCGCGCTTCACAGGCCGATGAGGCACCGCTGCTGAAGCAGGTCCTCGAGGACCTGCCCGAGGCGAGAGACCTCAACGACCGTATCCGCGGCGGAGACCGGGACCCCGGCCTCCCGATCGCCCTGGGCGAGATGGTTGCCCGCGAGGTTCAGGCACGCCAGGAAGACCTGGCGGCGAGCCTGAGCGAGGCGCTGATCCCGCTCTCCCGCGAACACCTCCTGCACCCGTCCTCCGGTAGCGACTTCCTCAACCTCTCACTGCTCGTCCCCGACGAACACAAGGACAACCTGCGAGCCGCGGAAGCCGACATCGCCCGCGACATCGATGGCAGCGTCGACCTGCGGTTCTCCGGCCCGCTGCCGCCCTACAGCTTCGTATGACCCAACCATCCACCGGACGGGAAGGGAGGCAGATCCCATGGGCCTGATGAGCTACCTGCTGACCTTGCCCCTGGCGCCGGTGCGCGCCGTCACGTGGGTCGCCCAGCGCGTGGTCGACAAGGCCGAGGAGGAGTACTACGACCCCGCCCCGATCTGGCGGAGCCTCGCCGAGCTGGAACAGCAACTACAGCGCGGCGAGATCGACCAGGAGACCTTCGACCTCCAGGAGGACGAGCTGCTCGACCGGCTGACGGAGATCACGGAATTCCGCTACCGCCAGTCCTGAGCCCGAGAGGTGGCCGCCGTGACCGAATCCCTGCCCGGCCCCGGGCGCCCCGGAGCCTATTCCTCCCGCGCCCCGATGCCCTACGGCCAGAGCTCCTCCAGCCTGGCCGACATCCTTGAGCGCGTTCTGGACAAGGGCATCGTCATCGCCGGCGACATCCGCATCAACCTCCTCGACATCGAGCTGTTGACCATCAAACTCCGCATCCTGGTGGCCTCCGTGGACAAGGCCAAGGAGATGGGCATCGACTGGTGGGAGCACGACCCCTCCCTGTCCTCCCGGCACACCGGCAGCCCCATGGAGCTGGAGAACCGCCGTCTGCGTGCCGAACTCGAGGCCCTCCGCGGCCAGCTCGGACAGGCGCAGTCCCCGGACGAAGCCGCTCCCGGCGAAGAAGCGGACAGCCGGCCGACCGGCCGGAGGCGGGGGAGCACACCGTGAACACCCCCGGGACGCTCACCTACGTGTACGCCGTCACCCGGCCCACGGACCGCCTGCGCGAGGCCCTGGCCGGCCTGCACGGCATCGGTCAGGAACCCGCCCGGCTCCTGGCCCCCGCCGCCACCTCCGCATCCAGCGCCGCCACGTCCGGCAGCGGGCCCACCCCGCTCGCCTTCGTGGCCGGTGACGTCCCCGCACGCGACTTCAACGAGACCTCCCTGAAGGAACACTTCGAAGACCTGCACTGGCTGGAGTACGTCGCCCGCACCCACCACGACGTCGTCCAGTCCGTGGCCGCCCACGCGCCCGTACTGCCCCTGCGCATGGCCACCGTCTACCAGGACGACCAGCGGGCCCGCCAAGCCCTCGCCGACCAGCACGACGGTTTCGCCGAGCGACTGGACCAGCTGCACGCCCACACCGAGTACGGCGTCAAGATCTACCTCGACCCCACGGCCGGCCCACCACCACCCGCCGATGCCCCCACCACGCAGCACGCTTCCACCACCCCGGGCAAGGCCTACCTCCGGGCCCGCAGGGCCCAGCACCACGCCCGCGAAGCCGTCCACCGGCAAGCCCAGCAGGCCGCCGAGGCCATCGAAGCCATCGCCGCCCGCCACACCACCCGTCGCGTACGCCATGCACCCCAGCGGGGCGCCCTCACAGGGCCGCAGGAGAACATCCTCAACGACGCCTACCTCGTCCCCGACGATCAAGCCGACCGGTTCCAAAGCGCCATCGCCGAGGCCGCCCGCGACTTCCCCGACCTGCGCATCGAGGTAACCGGCCCCTGGGCCCCCTACTCCTTCGCCATGCCGCCGACCGACCCCGCAGGCCCTGACGACGCCCCCGAGCCGCCACCATGACCCTCACCGAACCCGGCGAGCCCCTGCCGGGCCGGCAGGTCGCCCTCGTCGATCTCCTCGACCGGCTCCTCAGCGGCGGCGTCGTGCTCACCGGAGACATCGTCCTGTCCATCGCCGACATCGACCTCGTCCGCATCTCACTGCGCGCACTCATCGTCTCCGTCAGCTCCGAGACGGACCCCACCTGGGCACGGGGAGGCAGCTGCAGTGGACCCTGAACGCCCCCCGCCCCGGCGTCCCGCCGCCCTCCAGGACGTCAGCGACAGCCTGTCCCAGGCCTTCCGCCTGATCGAGGCACCCCCCGACGCCCAGGACGCGCCGCCTCGACCCGCACGTCGTCTCCACACCGACCCCGACAGGGTCGGCGAAGACCTCCTCAAACTCGTCCTCACCCTCGTCGAGCTCCTGCGCCAGCTCATCGAACGGCAAGCCCTGCGCCGCGTGGACGCCGGTGACCTCACCGACGAACAGGAAGAGGAGCTCGGAGCGACCCTCCTTGCCCTGCACGACAGCCTCGCCGAGCTGTGTGCCCAGCACGGCTACGCACTGGAAGACCTCAATCTCGACCTCGGCCCGCTCGGTCCCCTCCTGCCCCGAGACTGAAGGAACCGCAGCCCGCACACGGCGCACCGCCCGATGTCCAGCGGCAGGTTCAGTCCCTGGCGCGGACCACGAGGCGCCAGATGCCCAGGATGATGAGCGAGCCGACAATGGCGGCGATCCAGGTGGAGATCTCGAAGAATCCGTCGATGGACTCCACCCCGAAAATGATCTTCCCCAGCCATCCGCCCAGAACTCCGCCGGCGATGCCGATGAGTGGCGTGACGATGCAGCCGCCGGGGTCCTTGCCCGGCATCAGGAACCTCGCGATCATGCCGGCGAGCAGTCCCATCAGAATCCAGCCGATGATGCCCATGGCGTGCCTCTTCTCGCGCATGCAGTCTGCACATCTGTCTGCCCGCCTGCCGCATTTCAAACCTCAAGGCGGGGGGCTGTGCAGTCTGGGCGGCACCGCACCCGCCAGCCTCACGGTCCGCGCGTCAGCAGTAGCTCCAGCTCTGTCTGAAAGAGCAGGGCAGGGTCGAACCCCATGCCGGTGAAATGGCCGCCCAGCTCCATGGAAAGGACGCCATGCAGCCGGGACCAGAAGAAGACGGCCGTGTGCAGGGCGTCCGGCGCCGCAAGAGGCTGCCCGGCCTCTTCTTTCGGCCGGGCCTCCACGGTCGCCTCGAACGGTGTCGCGCGACCATCCCCGGGCTGAGGGGTGCAAGCCTCGAGCACGATCCCCATGATCTCCGATGCGATGACGGTGACGTCAGCGGGACGGCGGTACCCGGGAACAGGTGTGCCATAGACGAGGAAGTAGCGCTGCGGGTCGGCGAGAGCCCACTCGCGCAGCGCGTGAGCCAGGCCGGAAAGGTTGCCCTCGCCCCGGGCGGCAACCGCCCGGAACGTGCCGGCCAGGCTCTGGTACGCGTCCCGAACGAGTTCCGTGACCAATTCGTCGCGGTTCGTGAAATACCGGTAGAGCGCAGCCCCGCTCAGACCCATGTGCTTGGCGATCGCATTGAGGGAAACCGCTGACGCGCCCGCAGCGGCGATCTGCTCCCAGGCTCTTTCCTTGATCTCCGCGCGCACTTGTTGGCGATATCGCTCGCGGGGGGTTGTCGTAGCTTCACCCATGACAGCATCCTCCTCGCGAGTAATACCTTATCGCTCGCGAGGGCGTCGCTGTAGTTTCCGCTCCCCCACACCACCTTCTACAGGGTTTCACCCGTGTCACGGCCTGCCGACTACGCGAGAGTTCCCCGCGCTTGGGTGGGGTCAGAGCTTGAAACCGTCCTTGCCCTTCTCCTTCGCGTCCCGGCCCTTGCCGCGGGCCTCCAGCGCAGCACCCTTGGCCGCGGTCGTCTCCTTGCCCAGGGCGTGCGCCGCCTTCCTGACGGCCTTCCCGACCACTTGCTCCGCCTTGGCCTTGATCTTCTCGCTGGCGCTCATGTCGCACCTTCCCTGCACTCATCCCTGCCTCTACCCACGACAGACGGAGACAGGCCGGCGCAGCGTGTCTCAAACCCAGGGCGACGCGGCGCGCAACAAGCGTCGGAACGCCAGTCGCATGCCCCACATGGTCGTACGCGCGCCCCACACCGTCATGCGGACGAATATCCGGTGGAGGACGGACCGAGGGGTCCAGCGAGCGAGGGCCCGACGCCTTTTCCACCTGCGTGTACGTCGTTTCAAGGCCTTCACGAGTGTCTCCTGCCGGCTGCCGGTCGATGGACAACCAAGAGAATGACGATGAAAATGGTGGCGATCACGTGAGGCTCGGAGAAGCCACGTACGCCGAAATGCCGCAAGAGCCCGTCATGGCGCCTGCCCCTTTCGGCGAGCTGCAAACAGGCGGTGGCGGCCAGCCGGTGAAGGAGGAAGCAATGGCACACGGCTCCCGCCCCGCTCTCGAAGCATTGCTGTACGACGCGCCGCATTACGCGGGGACCGTTGTCAGGATGCGACCCGACAAGGGCGACGAGGGCGAGGACGCGATCGCATACTCGCTCGCCTCCCTCGACCTGAGCCGGCTCGCCTCGTTCCGGGCCCCGAGCGAGACCGCCGATCCCGGCAACCCGTTCCACCAGGTTCTCCTCTGGGTCACCAGCGTCACCGTGTGGACGACCCGACCGGATACCTGGATGCCTCGGGAGGAGGAGCGGGGCAGGACCTGGCAAAGCTACCGCGCCGACACCTCCGATCTGGGGGTCTGGGCCACGCGGGCCAAGTACATCCGTGTCGGGATGGAAAGGGCGGACGGTCCATCCGACGTGCCGGCGGACAAGGCGACGATCACAGTCGTGGAGTAGGCCCAGGGGAGATTCACCCCCGCGGGAGCACGACCGCAGTCCTAGGCGGACATGGCGTCGGCGAGCTTGCGCAGCAGAGGCTTGTGCGGGCGCTGGGGAGCGTGTTCCCGGACTTCGGCCATGCGCGCGCCGATGGACTGGAGCGCTTTGCGGCCGAGCGCCTCGCGCACCTGGGGGAACCACTCCTTCTCCTCGACGTCCATGTGCCGCTCCACGGCGGCCATCAGGACCCGGGCCTTGGCATCGAACGCCTCGTGGTCGTACCGCATCCCCTCCAGCTCGGCAGCCAGTACGTCCGCCACATGGTGTTCCTCATGGAATTCCAGCACCAGGGATTCGGTCTCCGGCACGAGCCGGCGCACCTGCGGGTACATCACCTCGTCCTCGACGAACGTGTGGACGGTCAGTTCGTGCAGCAGCTCTCTCACGATCTCGCCCCGCACGACTGTCTCCTCGACCTCGTCCCCCGCGCTGCTCACCGCCTGTTCACCGCCGGCACGGTAGGCATGGATCAGCTTCCGTATCGTCTTGTGGTCGTCCCGGAGCATCACAATGGCGTCGGTGGACATGGCTGACTCCTCTGAGCTCTCACCCTCTCCGGCGCCTTCCCACCACACCCTCGGGTATGCCGCAGAACCCGCTCCAGCGGACGCAGCGGACGAGCCCCGATGGCCTGCTCAGCCGAGGCTGGTGGCCGTCACCGCGTCGGGGTGCATGGTGAAGACGCGGTCCAGGCCGACGATCCGCAGAATCCGGCTGGTGTTGGCGGGAACCGCGGCGAGCGCGATGCCGGCGCCCTGTTCGGTGGCGAGGTTGAGGGCGCCCACCAAGGCGGTGATGCCGCTGGAGTCGCAGAATTCCAGACCGGCCAGATCGAGGACCAGCAACTGGCCGGGTGCCAGGGCGAGGCGGCCCACGGCCTCGCAGAGTCCGGACGCGGTCGCGTAGTCGAGGTCACCGGTGATCCCCAGGACGGGACCGGTGGCGGCGTCTCGGGAGGTGATCGTCAGTGGGCTCATGTCAGATCTTCGCTCACGGGGGCGGCACGGAGGGTGACAGCCACGGCGGGAACGCCTAGGGCGAGCAGCGCGGTGTCGTCGTCGAGACCCTCGCCGAAGCTCGCGAGGAGTCCGCGCAGGGCGGTGACGAGGGCCTGGGGCCCGGCGGGAGGCTGGGCGCCGGCGAAGTCGTGCAGGGCGTGCTCGCCGTAGAGCATGCGGTCGGGGCCGATGCGGGCCTCGGTGAGGCCGTCGGTGTAGAGGAGCAGGGTGTCGCCGGGCAGCAGTTCGGTGTGCGCCGTAGTGAACTGGGCACCGGGCAGGACACCGACGAGCATGCCGCCGGGGGTGGGCAGGTAGTCGGCGGTGCCGTCCGCGCGCTGGATGAGCGCGGAGGGATGGCCGCCGGAAGCCAGGTGTACGCGGAAACGGTCGCCGTCTGGGAGCAGGAAACCGAATACGACGGTGCAGTAGCGGGCGTCGCCACTGGTGTAGTGCTCGTACAGGACGGTGTTCAGGGTCCTCAGCACGTTGACGGGATCGGGGTCGTGGAGGGCTGCCGCTCTGAGGGTGTAGCGGGTCAGGGAGGTGACCGCGGCGGCCTGGGGGCCCTTTCCGCACACGTCGCCGAGGAAGAACGCCCACCGGTCCGCTCCGACGGGGAACAGGTCGTAGAAGTCTCCGCCGAGCAGGTCAGGGGAGGCGGTGTGGTAGTACGAGGCGGCTTCCAGCCCCGGCACGGCGGGCAGCGCGGCCGGCAGCAGGCTCTGCTGGAGGACCGCGAGGGCCTCTTGGAGCCGTTTGCGGTCGGCCTCCGCCTGGCGGCGTGCTTCTTCGGCCAGCTGGCGGCTGCGCAGCAGTTCGGTCTCGTAGGCGCGTCGGTCGCGGGCGTCGAAGACGGTGGTGCGGATCAGCATCGGCTCGCCGTCGTTGCTGGTCTTCACCCGTGAGGTGACCAGCACCGGCATCCGTTGCCTGCCGGCGGCCTTGATCTCCAGGGCGACGCCGTTGATCTCGCCCTGCATCTGCAGCGTCGGGGCGAAATGGGTCTCGTGGTAGAGCTTGCCGCCCACCGTGAGGAGATCGGTGAACCGCATCCGCCCCACCACCTGGGAGCGCTCCAGGCCCAGCCAGTCCAGCAAGGTGGCATTGATCTTGGCGATGGTGCCGTCCATCAGCGTCGAGAGGTAGCCGCACGGCGCCTGGTCGTACAGTTCTTCCGCGCTGTCCTCCAGCAGGGAGATGAACGCCGCGTCCGTCGTGTCCAGGTCCGGATCCGGGTCCGGTTCCGGCTCCTGGTCGGTGCGGCACATCATCGGGCCGCTCTGATGAATTCGGTGATCGCTCCGGCGGTTGCCTCGGGGGCGCTCAGCTGCGGGCAGTGCCCGGTGGCATCCAGCGTGACCAGGTGGCTGCCGGGGATCGCGGCGTGGACGTAGGCGCCGACTTCCCGGGGAGCGATCACGTCCTGCCTGCATTCCAGGACCAGCGTCGGCACGGTCACCGCCTTGAGGTCCTTGCGGCTGTCGGACAGGAACGTCGTACGGGCGAAGACCCGGGCCATGTCCGGGTCGGTTGCGCAGAAGGAGGTCGTCAGCTCGTGACCGAGCTCCGGTCGGTCCGCGTTGCCCATGATCACCGGCGCCATGGCCGCCGACCAGCCGAGGTAGTTCGACTCCAGTGACTCCAGCAGCTCGTCGATGTCCTCCGCGGCGAACCCGCCCCGATACCCGTCCTCGTCGATGTAGCGGGGTGAGGGGGCGACCATCACCAGGCGAGCGAACCGCTGGGGCGCCTTCGCCGCCGCGAGCACCCCGACCATGGCACTGACCGAATGCCCGACGAAGATCACGTCGCGCAGGTCCAGCTCCTCGCAGACCTCCAGTACGTCCAGGGCGTAGCCGTCGAGCGAGCCGTAGCGCTGTTCGCTCCAGGCCGACGGGTCCGCGTTGCCGGAGCCGACGTAGTCGAAGAGCACGACGCGGAAGTCCTCGGCGAGGGCGGGAAGGACCAGGCGCCACATGTTCTGGTCACAGCCGAACCCGTGCGCCAGCAGGACGACCGGTCCGTCCACACGCCCGGTGACGTTGACGTTGTTCCTGCGATGAATGTCCATCCCGTCAGTCTTACATCACCTGCAACATCGCCTGAGAGGCATCCGTGGTGGTCGTCGACGGTGGGGAGCGTGCCGGCCGGCTCCCGGAGTTTCGGGACCGGAGCCGCACCCCGGCGGGCTGAGCGGACCGGGACGGCTGGGAAGCGGATGCGCGGTGGGCACCGGTGTGGACGGGAACCCTGCACCGTGTCCTCGTCGGGGACGGGTGGAGCCGCCGGCCGTGAGGCTGCCGAACCGGCCCGGGACGGAGTGGGCCGCTGCATACGCCACGCAGCGGTCGCTTGGCCCGGCCACCTCCGGGTAAACGGTGTCTGGATCGGCGGGCCTCCGCCGACCGCATCGCATTCGCACGCGGCAGTGCGGAGCAGGGAGTGCTCCATGATCCTCATTCTCGGCCTCATCCTCTTGATCGCAGCACTCGTCCTCGCCGTGGCAGGAGTCATGGCGAACCTCGGGAGTGCTCACGAGCTCACCAACGACTTCTCGGTCTTCGGCTACCACGTCACCAGCTCGACGGGTGCCCTGTTCCTGTACGGCATCGCCGTCGGCGCGACCGCCGTCCTGGGCCTTGCTCTCGTCCTGGCGGCGGGCCGACGGGCCTCTCGACGCAGCCGCCTCGCCCGCCACGAGGCTGCCCTCGCCTCGAAGCGGGAGAGTGCGGTCGTGGACCGCGAACGCGAGGACCTCATCGAGCAGCGCGACGCCGCCCGCGCCCAAACCGCACAAACCGCTCAAACCCTCGGCGACGACCACCCCACCCCCACGGCCACCCCGTCTGCAGAGCACCGGCGCGCCACATGGCTCGGTAGGCACAGCGATCCCCGCAACTGAGGTGGGGAGGCATGATGTCGGGCCTTGCCCTGACGCTGCACGCCATGGCTGAGCCCGGACCCGTCGGCCCGGGGCGGTGCGGCGTTCATCGACCCGTGTCAGGGGTGGGGGACCGCAGAGCGGGCAGGCGCCGTACACGCCCACCACGTGGAGGGAGACCCTGTGGTTCTGCCCCTGCTCGCCCTGGACCGGCCCGTGCCACGCACCGGCCGGCCCACGACGACAGCACGGGGGATCGCCCACGACTTCCTCCTGGACGCCGGGCAGGCCCGGGCACCTGCCCGGCCCGAGTACGGCGACGCGGTCCTGCTGGTCGTCACCGAGCTCGTCGCCAACGCGATCCGCCACACCGACGGCCCCGCCGCCCTCCACCTCGAACTCCACGCGGACCACGTGGAGATCCGCGTCACCGACACCAGCCCCGAACCCCCACGACCTCGCCCGCCCCGGACCGACGGCAGCGGCGGCTACGGATGGCACCTCATCAACCGCCTCACCACCCACACTCACACCGAACCCACCCCTGACGGCGGCAAGACCATCTGCGCCCACGCTCCCTGGTAGGACCGACGCTCAGCCCACGCCCGGCTGCGCCCCTGATGGGAGCACATGGCCGGGTACCGTCTGGCCTTCGCGGCGGGGGCGTGTCAGGCTCGGGGGTACAACCAGCCTGGTCTGGTGGGAGACCCCGCGCCGCCGAGAGGCCACGACACGTGGCCGGTGGAAGGTTCGGGTGGTCTCGCTCGGCTTTGCGCGGCCCAAGGCGGCCGCGCGCTTGACGGCCTCCTGCGAACGGGTTTCGGGAGCCGACCGTAATGGGCTCCGATCCGATGGGCGGATCCGACCATGCACTCCACCCCGAACACCGACACCGCCGTACACGCCGGGCCCCGGACCGTCCTGGCTCTCACCGGCGCCCTCGACATGGACACCGTCCCGCGCGTCACCGCGGCCACCGACACCCTCGTCCTCGCCGGCCGCACCCTCGTCCTGGACCTGTCGGCCGTCACCTTCATGGACTCCAGCGGCCTCAACACGCTCCTCATCCTCCGCAACCGCGCCGAGGCCGAGCACGGCACGCTGGAACTCTGCGGACTCCCCGACCAGGCCCTGCGCCTCCTGGACATCACCGGCGCCCGCGACCTCTTCACCCTCACCCCGTGAACGCGCACGCGTCCTCAACAGGTGGGTCCGCCGGTGCCGACCGCCTGCCCGCAGCGCCGTGTGCTGAACCTGCGGCCTGGCCGCAGACGCCGCCATCGGCCTGACGCCAGGCGGGCGAACTCCCTTCTGCTCCAGAGCTCCGGTTCGCTGGGTGGGTGTTGCCGCGATGGCGGGGTAGACGCCCGACAACCCCACGTGCGCGTCTCAACGAGGAGGTTCGGCGCACCGGTCCTGCCTGAACGGCATCGACCAGGTCAAACGCAACGCCGATGCCCGCATCCAAGAAATACCGCCCAGTGCCTAGTAGAACGGCTGACACCGCGGACGAGTCGGGCCAGAGCCTCGGGTTCTGGCCGCCACGTCCGACCATCAGGCCCGCATTCAGGAGATGACGCCGCCATGAAGCAGCAGACCGCCGAGAAGGCCTCCCTCATCGCCGACCAGATCCGCGAGAAGGCAGGGCAGGCCGCCCAGCTGGTACGGGAGAACACCCCGGACCCCGTCCTGGACAAGACCTCCCACGCCGCAGCGCAGGTACGGAACAGCGCGGCCCGCGCCGGACAGTACGCGGCGGACAAGACCCCCGACTCCGTACTGGAGAAGGCCGGCCAGGCTGCGACGGCCGCACGCGGCAACCGCACCCCGCTCCTCGTCGCCGGCGCCGTGGTGCTCGCGCTCGTGCTGGTGCGGCGCAGCCGTGGACGTCGTCGCCGGTAACGCACCGGTCGTACGTGGGGCGCGGGTTCCCCCTGTCCGGTGGGAACCCGCGCACGGGGACCGGGGTTGATCAAGCCGTCGTCCCCATGGCCAGTACGGCTCTGAACCCGGTCCCCTGTGGCGCGTCGGCCCATCCGCTGTTTGCCTGTAAGGGAGACCCACCCCTACACCGACCTGAGGACTGACCATGACCGGTAGCAGCCAGCCGAGCGAGCGAGCCCAGCAGATGCGCGACAAGGCCCAGGAGCTGGAGCAGGCGGCACAGCACGCCACCGATCCGGTGGAGCGGCAGCGCCTGAAGGACAAGGCCATGCGGATCCGGGAGAAGAGCGAGCAGGAGAACGGCAGGGGCAGCGGGACCATGGACCCCATGTAGACCAGCCCACGCAAGCGTCCGCCTCCGACCGCGCCGACGCACGAGCCCGGCAGGGCGTCATCCGGGGCGCTGACCAGCCTCGCGCCCGACGCAACGGCCCGGATGGCCCCAGGGCGCGCCGGGCCACGCGGAATCCGCCGACGGAAGGACTGTGCTCATGGCTGTCCGGAACCAGCTGATGCATCGGCCGCCGCACGCGGTGTGGGCCGTGCTCGCCGATCCGACCCTGTACGGGGAGTGGGTGGTGGGCCCGTCCGAGTCCACGCCGCTCGACCAGGCCTGGCCGCAGGTGGGCTCCCGGCTTCGCTACACCGTGCGGCTGGGCCCCTGGTCGACCGAGGGGGTAACGACCGTACGCCACCAGGAGCCGGGCAGGGAGCTGGAACTGGAAGCGTCGTTCAAGGCGCTGGGCACCGCGAGGGTCTTCCTCCAGCTCAGGCCGTGGGGAGAGGAGACCCTCGTCGTCTGCGACGAACACCCCCTGCGTGGCCTGGGCGGTACTTTGCACAACCCCGCTGTCGAAGCCCTGCTCCAGCTCCGCCACCGGGGAATGCTGGCCCGCCTGGCCAAGATCGTGGAACACGGGCACGCCGGGGCCCGCCATGCCTGACGCGGTGGTCATCGGTGCGGGCCCGAACGGGCTGGTGGCCGCGAACCTTCTGGTCGACGCGGGCTGGAGCGTGGAGGTCCTGGAGGCACAGCCGGAGCCGGGAGGTGCGGTCCGCAGCGACCGGGGCGTCCATCCGGACTACGTCTCGGACGTCTTCAGCGCCTTCTACCCCCTGGCCGCGGCCTCCCCGGTCCTGGCCCGCCTCGACCTCGCGGCCGAAGGCCTGCGATGGAGCCACGCCCCGTCCGTCCTGGCCCACCCGTTGAGGGACGGCAGGTGCGCGGTCCTGGAGCGCGGCGTGGGAGCGACCTCGGACGGGCTCGCAGGATTCGCGGCGCCCGACGGGGACGCCTGGCGGGACATGTACGAGGTGTGGAGCCGCATCGGTCCCGCCCTGGTCCAAGCCCTGTTCACCCCCTTCCCTCCGGTCCGCCCCGGCCTCCGGCTCGCCGCGAAGTTGCGGGCCTCCGGCGGACTCCGGCTGGCCCGGAACCTCGCTCTGCCCGTGCGCCGCCTCGGCGAGGAGGAGTTCGCCGGAGAAGGTGGGCGTCTCCTGCTGGCCGGGAACGCCCTGCATGCCGACCTGGCTCCCGAGGCCGTCGGCAGCGGGGGCTTCGGCTGGCTGATGTCGATGCTCGGACAGAGCCACGGCTTCCCGGTCCCCGTCGGCGGGGCGGGCGCGCTGACCGCGGCGCTCGTGAGCCGCCTCCGGCGCCGCGGAGGCGTCCTGCGCTGCGGGGAACGCGTGGCGTCCGTCGTCGTACGCGGTCGTACGGCGATCGGGGTCAGGACCGAGGGCGGGGAGACGGTCGACGCCCGCCGCGCCGTACTGGCCGATACGTCGGCGCCGGCCCTGTACCGCGACCTCGTCGGGGAGGAGCACCTTCCGTCCCGGTTCCTGCGGGACCTCGAACGGTTCCAGTGGGACTTCGCGACCTTCAAGGTCGACTGGGCCCTGAACGGCCCGGTGCCGTGGAGCGCGTCCCGAGCCGCCGGGGCGGGTACGGTCCACGTCGCCGACGGCGTCGACGGCCTGACCCGCTTCGCCTCCCAGATCGCCATGGGCCAGGTCCCCGACGAGCCGTTCGCCCTCTTCGGTCAGATGACCACGGCGGACCCCAGCCGCTCCCCGGCCGGCACGGAATCAGCCTGGGCCTACACCCACCTCCCGCAGCACATCACCTCCGACGCCGGCCCCGACCGCATCACCGGCCGCTGGGACGCGCGTGAGCAGGAAGCCATGGCCGACCGCATCGAGGCACAGGTGGAACGGTTCGCACCCGGGTTCCGCAGCCGGATCCTCGCCCGCCGCATCCTTGCCCCCACCACGCTCCAGGCCATGAACGAGAACCTCCACAACGGTGCCATCAACAACGGCACGACCGCCCTCCACCAGCAGGCGATCTTCCGCCCCACCCCCGGCACCGGCAGGCCCGAAACACCCGTCAGGAATCTCTACCTCGCCTCAGCGGCTGCCCACCCGGGCGGCGGAGTGCACGGCGCCCCGGGCGCGAACGCAGCTCGGGCCGCCCTGCGGCACCACGGACTCCACCCCCTCCTCCACCGAGCCCAGCGCATCTGACCCCGCGTGCGGTGCGGTCCAAGCTCGGTCGCGGCCGCGACAACCCTCGGCCCTCAGCCGTCACGGCATCGAGCGCGGTGCTGATGAGGGCGGCCGGGCGGCGGCATGGATGCCCGGTCGGCCGACAGGGCTGGTGCCAGGAACTGGTATGCGACGTCCTCGGGCGGGTAGCCGCCGTTCATGGACACACCACGCCCCCTGGCCGTCGTCACCGGCGCCTCCAGCGGCATCGGGTTCGAGCTCGCGGGTGAATGTGCGCGCCACGGATACGACCTCGTGATCGCAGCCGAGAACGATCTCCTCCACGACGCTGCGGAGCGGCTCCGCGTGCACGGCACGGCCGTGCACGCGGTGATCACCGACCTCGCCACGTACGACGGCGTCGAGATCCTCGTGGGAGAGCTGCGCGCCGACGGTCGTCCGGTGAGCACCGCCGTCCTCAACGCGGGCATCGGCCGGGCCGGCGCCTTCCTGGAGACGGATCTCGCGGATCTTGCCCGGGTGATCGACGTGAACGTTTCCTCGACGGTGCACCTGGCCAGACGCCTGCTGACGGACATGGCCGCGCGCGGTGAGGGACGAGTGCTCATCACCTCGTCGGTCGCCGCCGAAACCCCGGGCCCCTACAACGCCGTCTACAACGCCTCGAAGGCCTTCCTCCAGTCCTTCGCCCGTGCCCTGCACAGCGAGCTGCGGGACACCGGCGTGACGGTCACCGCATTGATGCCCGGCGCGACGGACACCAGGTTCTTCGTTCGGGCGGGTCTGCTGGACACCCGTGTCGGGCGCTCGAAGAAGGACGATCCCTCGCTCGTCGCGCACCAGGGGTACCGCGCTCTCATGGCCGGCCGGTCCAGGAAGGTGGCAGGTTCGCTGCGGACCAGGGCACAGGAACAGGTGGTCCGCCGGCTTCCGGTCCCCGCCCGGATCGCCCTGCACTCCCACTGGACGCGGCCCCACTCGAGCGGCAGCCACCTGTAGAGGACGATTCACCAGCTGGGGCTCGGCTCGCTGCCGATCTGCGGCACGGACGAGAGGCTCGAGGGCATGCTCACCGACCGGGACATCAGGCCCTCGCGGTAGTCGATCTGGCCGACAATTCCGGACATGGTTCCGCGTCTGCCCAACCCGTAGCGGCTGACGCCCAGAGCAGCGTCTGGTCGGGGGTCATGGTTGCGGGCAACGGGGGCACAGGAGTGAGCAGGGGAAGGGCTCCCCGGGTACGGCCGGGCCATACCGGCCGGCGAAGAGGAAGGACGCTGCTGTGTCTCAGGTCGAAGAGTCCGTCGAGGTCGATGTACCGGTGCGCACCGCTTACAACCAGTGGACGCAGTTCGAGTCGTTCCCGCACTTCATGGACGGTGTGGAGCGCATCGATCAGCGCACCGACCGGATGACGCACTGGGTGGCGAAGATCGGCGGGGTGACGAAGGAGTTCGAGGCGGAGATCACCGAGCAGATCCCCGACGAGCGGGTCGCGTGGACGACGCTGGGCGGCGACGTGAAGCAGGCCGGCGTGGTCACTTTCCACCGCCTGGACGACACGAGGACCAAGGTCATGCTGCAGCTCGACTACGACCCGGAGGGCTTCGCGGAGAACGTCGCCGACAAGCTCGGTGTCGTCAAGCGGCAGATCACCGGCGACCTGAAGCGGTTCAAGGAGTACATCGAGGACCGCGGTCGAGAGACCGGCTCCTGGCGCGGCGAGGTCTGACCCCGCACGGGCTTCGTTCGGGTGGACCAGCCGCCCCGCCCCCGGCTCCCTCTCCGCTCTCTGGGGCGGGGGCGGGGGCGGGCGCCGGGTCGGGGTTCGGCGACACCCTCCCTGCCGCAGCGCGAAGCCGGGTGACCCAGCCGCCGCTCCGGCGGAGCGGGGAGCGCACGGGGCGTCACCCGGTCGGATGCGGCTACGTGCTCCAGGAGCAGCCAGGGCAGAGGCTGGGCGTATGTCCGCAAAGCTGATCGTCTATCCGCCCGACGCGCAGGGCTGGCGCCGGGTCCGCTACGACGGCACCGCCATCGGGGTCGCACACCGCCCGGCCGATATCCGCGTCTTCCTTGCCGAGGCCGGGCTCGAGGACGCCGAGGACGTGGACCTCACCGACCCCGACTTCGTGGAGTGGCGAGGTGCCGGCCCCGAGGAGTGGGAACCGTCCGTGTGAGGAACGGACAGGGCCCGCTAGACACCGTACGGCCCTGCGGAACCGAAGTCCGAGAGGTCTCGTACGCGCTGCGCCCGCTCCTCGATCAGCCGGCGAAAGCCCGCCACGGCGTACCGCTCGCCGGTGGCCGAGCCGCGACCGCGGATGCCCGCCACGTCGGCCAAAAACTGCTGGGGCTGGGGCTGCCAGCCGACGACCAGGACACGCAGGCCCAGATTCTCCGCCCGCCGGTGCAGGGCCAGGAGATGGAGCAGGCCGTCGGTGTCCATGGACACCGCGCCGTGTACGTCGACCATGAGGTCCCGCTCGTCGGCGGTGACGCCGTCCAGCGCCTGCTGGAGCGCCGCGCCCGCCTCCCCGTCGAGCGCCCCGGTGACGCTGACCAGGACCGTGCCGTAGCGCTGGACGTTCGTGGTGATCAATGCGCTCTCCTTCCGCCCGGGGCGCCGGTGCCCTCGGGCCTCCCCATCCTGGCGCGGCGTTCCCCCGGACGGGTGCGAGGCTCGCTGACGCTCCGATACGAAGCTGGACAGCCATGGCCCGGCCAGGGCGCGTGCGGACGCATGGGACGCCCCGCCGTGGGCAGCGGTGAGGGATGACGACGATGCTCGGCGCTTTCGTTCTCGGCACTCCCGATCCACCTGCGCTGGCCGACTTCTACCGGGCCCTGCTCGGCTGGGAAGAGGTGGAGCGCGAGCCGCAGTGGGTCCGCTTGCGGGCCCCGGAACGGGAGCGCCCGGGCCTCAGTTTCCAGCTGGAGACCGACCACGCGCCTCCGGTGTGGCCGCAGCTACCCGGTGCGCAGCAGATGCAGGCGCACCTGGACATCCAGGTCGACGACTTGGACGGGGAGACCGAGCGGGCCCGCGCTCTGGGTGCGACGGTGGAGGAGCACCAGCCCCAAGAGGGTGTACGCGTCCTACGCGACCCGCACGGTCACCCGTTCTGCCTCTTCGTTCCCGGCGCCTGACCGACCCGCAACGCATCGACCCGCAACGCATCGACCCGCAACGCATCGAAGGCAGAAGCCCGTGCGTGCGCCGGTGGGCTGTTTTCGCCGGCTGCCACCGGGCCGTCGAGGACCATGAACCAGTCGAAGGCACCGGTACTCGAGGCATTGGCCGCCTATCACGCAGACGGGCAGACACCGTTCACGCCGCCGGGTCACAAGCAGGGGAGGGGCGCGGACCCCCGCGTCCGAGCCGTGCTCGGTGACGCGGTGTTCCGCTCCGACGTGCTGGCCACCAGCGGATTGGACGACCGCACGTCCTCCCACGCCGTGGTGGTGGCGGCGCAGGCCCTCATGGCGGAGGCCGTTGGCGCCGACCACGCCTTCTTCTCCACTTGTGGCAGTTCGCTGTCGGTGAAGTCGGCGATGCTGTCAGTGGCCGGTCCGCACGAGAAGCTGCTGGTGGGGAGGGACGCCCACAAGTCCTGGCGTCCATGAGGACGTCGGCCGCCGTACAGGCCGGAGCCTCGGCGGCCGCCGGCATGACGTGGCGGCCCCGGTCCGAGTCGGCCGCTTGGGCGAACGCCGGGGTGTGGTCCGACTCCTCGTCGCCCAGGATCGCGACGAACGGATGGATCGCGGGCACCCGTCCGCTCACGTCCCCGATGTCGGACGAGCCCAGGTACACCCCTGCGGCGGGTTGGGTGAGCTGGATGCCGGAGCGGGCGATGTGCTCGCTGAAGCGGTCCGAGAGGACGTCGCTGTCCCGGAAGTGGGCGTAGCCGCTGCCCTGGCGGGTCACCTCCACGGTGGTGCCGGTCGCGGCCGCCACGCCCTCGGACCACGTGCAGAGGTCGGCCACCAGGGCATCGAGAGCGGTGCCGGTGGCCGCGCGCAGGCCGAACAGGCCCTCGGCGTAGGCGGGTACGACGTTCGTCGCGCTGCCCCCGTCCGTGATGATCCCCTGCACGTGCGAGCCGGACGGGAGGCGCATGCCCACCACTGCCGCGGTGTTGAACAACTGGATGTTCCACTCGGAAGCCGGCCTGCCGGAGCTGCTCGGTGAGCAGTCCGGCCGCACGGTGCTCCTCGTAGGCGAGTTCGGGGTCGGCGTGCAGGGTCCGGCTGACGTGCCACAGATCGTCCGCGCGACGGGCGCACTCGTGCCGCAGCCGTTCGTACATCTCTTCGGATGGACCGTCCATGTCTCCTCCTCGCAGCTTCGCGGGCGCGCGTGCCCGATCCGTCATCG
>NZ_JBEXPT010000078.1:0-31888 GCF_040612195.1 Streptomyces sp. NPDC006450
CCGCGACGAGCCCGGCGGTGTGCAGCCGGCCCCGGCAGAACTCCGCCAGGGTGGCCGCGTCGTGGATCCGGCCCGCCTTGCAGGCGGCCTCGGCCCCGCCGGAGTGGGCGTGCCCTCCGGCGGGGAAGCGGCCGTCGGCGAGGACGAGGAGGGTGGCGAGGCTCATGGGAGGAGGCCCCTCTCGTCAGAAGAGACGGCGTCCATCAGAAGAGGAAGTAGCGCTGGGCCATAGGAAGTTCCGCTACCGGGGCAGGTTCCACCACCTCGCCGTCGATGGTGACGGTGAAGGTGTCGGCGTCGACTTCCACCCTCGGCATCGCGTCGTTGTTGCGCATGTCCGCCTTCGTCACCTTCCGGGTGCTCTCGATGGCGACGAACTCCTTTCCGAGCCCCAGCCGTTCGGGCAGTCCGTCGTCGAGGGCCGCCTGGGCGGTGAAGTTGACCGAGTTGAGCCCGGGGGCCCGCCCGTGGGCTCCGAACATCGGGCGCGGCAGGACCGGCTGCGGGGTGGGGATGGAGGCGTTGGCATCGCCCATCTGCGCGTAGGCGATCTGGCCTCCCTTGAGGACCAGTTCGGGCTTGACCCCGAAGAAGGCGGGCTTCCACAGGACCAGGTCGGCGAGCTTTCCGGTCTCGACGGAGCCGATCTCCCGGGCCAGGCCCTGGGCGACGGCGGGGTTGATCGTGTACTTGGCGACGTAGCGCCGGGCCCGGTGGTTGTCGGCGGGTCCGTCGCCGGGCAGGGAGCCGCGCCGCTTCTTCATCACGTGGGCGGTCTGCCAGGTGCGCAGGATCACCTCGCCGACGCGGCCCATGGCCTGGGCGTCGGAGGAGATGATCGAGATGGCTCCGAGGTCGTGCAGGACGTCCTCGGCGGCGATGGTGGAGGGCCGGATCCGGGACTCGGCGAAGGCCAGGTCCTCGGGGACGGCCGGGTTGAGGTGGTGGCAGACCATCAGCATGTCGAGGTGTTCCTCGACGGTGTTGACGGTGTGCGGGCGGGTCGGATTCGTGGAGCTGGGCAGGATGTTCGGCTCCGAGACCACAGTGATGATGTCGGGGGCGTGCCCGCCGCCCGCGCCTTCGGTGTGGTACGAGTGGATGGTCCGGCCGCCGATGGCGGCGAGGGTGTCGGCGACGAACCCGGCCTCGTTGAGGGTGTCGGTGTGGATGGCGGCCTGGGCGCCGGTCTCCTCGCAGACGGTGAGGCAGGCGTCGATGACGGCGGGGGTGGATCCCCAGTCCTCATGGAGCTTGAAGCCGAGTGCGCCGCCGCGCAGTTGGGAGTGCATGCCCTCCCGGGACATGGTGTTTCCCTTGCCGAGCAGGCCGATGTTGACGGGGTAGGCCTCCAGCGCGGCGAACATCCGGGCCAGGTGCCAGGGCCCGGGGGTGACGGTGGTGGCCTTGGTGCCCTCCGCGGGGCCGGTGCCGCCGCCGACGAGGGTGGTGATGCCGGAGGCGAGGGCCTCCTCGATCACGGTCGGGGAGATGAAGTGCACGTGGGCGTCCACGGCGCCGGCGGTGAGGATCTTCCCGTTGCCCGCGATGATCTCGGTCTCGGGGCCGATCACCAGGGCGCGGTCGACGCCGTCCATGGTGTCGGGGTTGCCCGCCTTGCCGATGCCGCAGATGCGGCCGTCGCGGATGCCGACGTCGGCCTTGACGATGCCCCAGTGGTCGAGGATCACCACTCCGGTGATGACGGTGTCGGCGGCACCCTCGGCGCGGGTGGTGCGGGCCTGGCCCATGGATTCGCGGATGACCTTGCCGCCGCCGAAGACGGCCTCGTCTCCGGCCCTGCCGGGGCCGCCGCCGAGGTCCTGCTCGATCTCGACGAAGAGGTCGGTGTCGGCGAGGCGGATGCGGTCGCCCGTGGTGGGCCCGAAGAGGTCGGCGTAGACCTGGCGCGACATCTCAGCCATCGAGCGGCCCTCCGGTCTCCCCGCGCAGTCCCGGCACCGTGCGCAGCCCGGCCAGCGGTACGAGGGCCACGGCGACCGGGATGCCCGGCTCGAAGCGGACCGCAGTGCCGGCGGCGATGTCGAGCCGCAGTCCGTGGGCGGCGGCACGGTCGAAGTCGAGGCCCGGGTTGGCCTCGGCGAAGTGGTAGTGCGAGCCGACCTGGACGGGCCGGTCGGCGGCGTTGAGCACGGTGAGCCGGGTGACGGGCCGGCCTTCGTTGAGGCGCACCGGGCCGTCTCCGTAGGCGATTTCGCCGGGGATCATGCGGGGACTCGCTTGTCGACGATGGGATCGTGAACGGTGACGAGCTTGGTGCCGTCCGGGAAGGTCGCCTCGACCTGGACGTCGTGGATCATCTCGGGAATCCCCTCCATGACCTCCTCGCGGGAGAGCACCGTCCGCCCGGAGGCCATCAGCTCGGCCACCGTCCGGCCGTCGCGGGCCCCTTCGAGGATGTGGGCGGTGATCAGGGCCACTGCCTCGGGATGGTTGAGGAGCACACCCCGCGCCTTGCGTCTCTCGGCCACGTCGGCGGCCACGTGGATGAGCAGTCTCTCCTGCTCGTGGGGGGTCAGCTGCACAGCAATCACCAAGCTTCCGGGACATGACCAACATCGCGCCGAGCCGACCCTATGGGCCGCCAACGCTTTGTTGACCTGCACATATCCGAGCCAAGCGTGTCTTGCCCAACACAGGGAAAGACTTTTCCGTCCCGCCCACCGGCGCTTTGCCGGCTCATGGGTGACCATGGGCGGAAGGAACGTGGCCGCTACGCTAGGCGCCGCGTTTTTCCGCTGAGTTAACCCACGTTTCGAGCAGGTACCCGGTTCAACTCCGGTCGTCGTACGGCACCGTTCCGTATACGGAGCCGCCCATGAGGAGCAGCATGTTCGCGAACCCCGTCCACCACATCACTTTCGACGCGCAGGAGCCGTACGCACTGGCCCAGTTCTGGTCCGAGGTCACCGGCTGGCCCATTCACCCGGACGACCTTGCGGACGACCCCGAGATCTCCCTGGTGCCGGAGCAGCCGGGGGTGACCGGCCTGCTGTTCATCCGGGTGCCGGAGGGCAAGTCCACGAAGAACCGGGTCCACTTGGACATCCAGCCGACCAGCGGCACCCGCGACGAGAACGTGGAGCGGCTCATCGCGCTCGGCGCGAAGCTCCAGGGCGACCACCGCCGGGAGGACGGCAGCGGCTGGGTCACGCTGACGGACCCGGAAGGCAACGAACTGTGCATCGAGCGCAGTGCGGCGGAGCGCGCCGGGGCCTGATCCGGCCGTTGCCGGAGCGGGCCGGTCAACAGCCCGTGCGCGTCCGTGCCGGGGCGCCGGCCACCGCCCAGGGCAGCGCGATCCACACGGTCTTGCCGCCGTCCTCGGTCGGGCTGACCGAGAGCCGGCCGCCGGCCTCCGCGGCGAGCCAGCGGATGATGACCATCCCCCGGCCGTTGTCCTGCTGGACGGCGGCCGGGAGCCGCTTGGGCCAGCGCGGGTGGCTGTCGGTGACCCCGATGCGGAGCCACTCCTCGCGCTCCAGGCGGATGTCCACGGTGAAGGTCGGCGACTGGCCGAAGGTGTGCTGCACGGAGTTGGTGGCAAGCTCCGAGACGATGAGCCGGACGCTGTCGGCGGTCTCGGTCCCCTCGGACAGTCCCCACTCGGCCAGCACCTGCGCGACGTAGCGGCGGGCGGCCGCGACCGAGGCGGGATCGCTCGGCAGAGTGACGGATGCTTCCTGATGATCTGCCATGGCGACGATCCCTTTCCCACCGGGGCGAAGCCGCCCCGGATCTGTGCTGGACGCCAGAGTGCCACCCATCGTCCCGCTGTTTCCGCAGATCCCTCAAGATATGCATATATCTGTCGCTCAATGCGGTGAACTCTGCTACGGAAGAGCGTATTTGGACGGCAGACTGGTGCGAGCTGTGCCGGTGGAAGGAGGCGGGTGTGCAGCATGGTCCCGCGGTGCGCCGACGCAAGCTCGGCGAGGAACTGCGTGCCCTTCGTGACCGGACCGGACTCACCAGCGGTGAGGCGGCCCGGCTGGCGGGATGGCACCAGTCGAAGATCAGTCGTATCGAGACGGGACGCAGCGGCGTCAAGGTGGAGGACATCCGGCTCCTGCTCGACGTCTACGGGCAAGACGTCGTGAGCGCGCAGCAGCGTGCGCTGCTGGAGGCCCTCTCGGCCTCGGCGGCGGGCCCGGCCCCGGATGCCGACACCGGGCGCGGCCGCCAGTGGTGGCACGACTACCGGGGGCTGTTGCCGCAGGAGTACCGGGACTTCATCAGCCTGGAGGCGGGTGCCCGGTCGGCCCGCACCGTCGAGCTGTCCGTGGTGCCGGGGCTGCTGCAGACCCCGGGGTACGCGCGCGCCGTGACCCGGGCCGCGCTGGGCGGGCTGCCGGAGCCGAAGGTGGACGCGCTGGTCGACGTACGGCTGGCGCGTCAGTCCGTACTGCGGGCCGATCCGCCGCTGGAGCTGAGCGCGGTGCTGGACGAGGCGGTCCTGCGGCGCGCGATCGGCGGGGCGGGGGTGATGGAGGAACAGTTGAGGCACCTGGTGGAGGTGGCGCGATTGCCCCAAGTGCGGCTCCAGGTGCTGCCGTTCAGCGTGGGGGGACATCTCGGCCTGACCGGACCGTTCGTCATCTTCTCATTTCCGAACATCGCCGATCTGGATGTGGTGGTACTCGACCATTTGACGAGTAGCCTCTATCTGGAGCGGAAGGAAGACCTTGAGGCGTACAGCGCCGCGTTCCGCACCATCCAGGCGCACGCCCTCCCGCCCCGCGATTCGTCGGATCTCATCAGCGCCCTCGCTGACGACGCGTAAGGAGGCACCTCCGTGTCCGCAACCCCCTTATCCACAGGCGGACTTCTGAACAGCGCGCGGTGGCGGCGAAGTAGCCGCAGCACCGGAATGAACAACTGTGTGGAAACGGCCGTCCTCGGCGGTCTGCTCGCCGTCCGCGACTCCAAGCGGACGGAGGGCCCGGCCGTGCTCTTCACCGGGCCGGCCTGGAACGGCTTCCTCGTCTCCGTTCGTGCGGATCTCGAGACGTAGGCACGGCACGGAGAAGGCACCGGCAAGGCCTGGGCAAGGCCTAGCCACGCAGGAACGCAGGACGCAGGAACGCGGGAGCGCCCCCAACGGCTCCGTCAGCGGTCCGTGGCTCCGGCCGGGGCGGTCCCCAGGATCGTCTCCACCGCACGGCTGATCTCGTCCCCCGTGAGATCCGCCCGCGCGGTCAGTCGCAGCCGGGAAATGCCGTCCGGTACCGACGGCGGCCGGAAGCACCCCACGGACAGACCTGCCTCGCGGCAGTCGGCGGCCCAGCGCAGTGCCGCCGAAGCCGACGGGGCCCGTACCGACACCACGGCCGCGTCCGGCCGGGCCGCGGTCAGGCCGGACGCGGTGAGCCGCCCGTACAGTTCGGCGGCCACCGCGCGGGCGCGGTCCGCGCGCTCCGGTTCCCGCAGGAGCAGGCGCAGGGCGGCCAGTGCGGCGCCCGTCGCGGCCGGGGCCAGCCCGGTGTCGAAGATGAAGGTGCGCGCCGTGTTGACCAGGTGCCGGATCACCTTGGCCGGGCCGAGCACCGCCCCGCCCTGGCTGCCCAGGGACTTCGAGAGGGTCAGCGTCGCGACCACCCCGGGCGCCCCCGCGAGCCCGGCGGCGTACAGCGCCCCGCGGCCGCCCTCACCCAGGACCCCGAGGCCGTGCGCGTCGTCCACGAGCAGGGCCGCGCCCTGGGACCGGCAGGCCTCGGCGTGGGCCGCGAGCGGGGCGGCGTCCCCGTCGACCGAGAACACCGAGTCGGTGACCAGCAGCGCCCGCCCCTGGTGGGCGGCGAGCGTCTTGCGGGCAGCGTCCGGGTCGGAGTGCGGGACGACTGCGGTCTCCGCGCGCGACAGCCGGCAGCCGTCCACGATCGAGGCGTGGTTGCCGGCGTCGGAGACCACCAGTGAGCCCCGGTCGCTGAGCGCGGTGACGGCGGCCAGGTTGGCCGCGTATCCGGAGGAGAGCACCAGCGCGGCCTCGAACCCGCAGAAGGCGGCGAGCTCCCGCTCGAGGTCCGCATGAAGCTCGGTCGTGCCCGTGACGAGACGCGATCCAGTAGCTCCGGCCCCCCAGCGCTCGGCCGCCTCGTGCGCGCCGCGCACCGTTTCGGGGTGCCGGGACAGCCCGAGGTAGTCGTTGCTCGCGAGATCCAGGAGGGGCGAGTCCGCCGGCCGCGGGCGCAGCGTACGGACGAGTCCGGCCTGCTGCCTGGCCAGCTCCGCGTCGTCGATCCAGGAGAAGACGTCCACGGGGGCGGGGGTGTGCTGGTGCGGCATCGACGGTCCTCGCGTTTTTGTCGGCAGTCCACAGACCTGCCCGACCCTAACTGCCCGTGACCCCTGCGTCAGGTGTGGCGATACACACACTCTCTTCCGGCCATGTTGTTCGATCTCTCCTTGGCCGGGAGTGCCCGTGTGGGACAGGATCGGCATCATGGACCTGCTGAACACCCTCGTGGACAAGGGGCTGCGGCGTGAGCTGCCGACCCGCGAAGAGGCACTCGCCGTGCTGGCGACCTCTGACGACGAACTGCTCGACGTGGTGGCCGCGGCCGGCAAGGTGCGCCGGCAGTGGTTCGGACGCCGGGTCAAGCTGAACTACCTCGTCAACCTGAAGTCGGGGCTCTGCCCCGAGGACTGCTCGTACTGTTCCCAGCGGCTGGGATCGAAGGCCGAGATCCTCAAGTACACGTGGCTGAAGCCCGAGGAGGCCTCCCAGGCCGCGGCCGCAGGCGTCGCCGGTGGTGCGAAGCGCGTATGCCTCGTGGCGAGCGGGCGGGGTCCGACGGACCGCGACGTGGACCGTGTCGGCAAGACCATCGCGGCCATCAAGGAGCAGAACGAGGGCGTCGAGGTGTGTGCCTGCCTCGGTCTGCTGTCGGACGGCCAGGCCGAGCGCCTGAAGGACGCGGGCGCGGACGCCTACAACCACAACCTCAACACCTCCGAGGCCACGTACGGCGCGATCACCAAGACGCACACCTACGCGGACCGGGTCGACACCGTGCAGAAGGCGCACGCCGCCGGCCTGTCGGCCTGCTCGGGCCTGATCGCGGGCATGGGCGAGAGCGACGAGGACCTCGTCGACGTCGTCTACTCGCTGCGCGAGCTGGACCCGGACTCGGTGCCGGTCAACTTCCTGATCCCCTTCGAGGGCACCCCGCTGGCCAAGGAGTGGAACCTCACCCCGCAGCGCGCCCTGCGGATCCTGGCGATGGTCCGCTTCGTCTGCCCCGACGTCGAGGTCCGCCTCGCGGGCGGGCGCGAGGTGCACCTGCGCACCATGCAGCCCCTCGCCCTGCACCTGGTCAACTCGATCTTCCTGGGCGACTACCTGACCAGTGAGGGCCAGGCCGGACAGGCCGACCTCGACATGATCGCGGACGCCGGCTTCGAGGTGGAGGGCGCCGGTACGACCACCCTTCCCGCGCACCGCTCCGAGGTCGCGGAAGCCACCGGGGGTTGCGGCTCCCACGGCGCCGGCGCCTCGGTCTGCGGCTCCTCCGCCACGGCGGACGAGGCCGGCTGCGGTTCGGCGTGCGGCGGCTGCTCGGGGCACGCCGGGCACGAGGCCCCCGTACCGGCCCAGGCGGAGGCGGGCGAGGTCCGGTCCGGTCTGGTGGCGGTACGCCGTCGCGGCGCGGGAACGGATCTCGCGCCCAATGCCTGATCAGCACCCCGCGCGTCCCTCGCAGCAGGCGACCGGCGCACTGCCCGCCCGCGAGCTGCTCGCGCTGGACCGTCAGCACGTCTGGCACCCGTACGGCCCGATGCCCGGGCGGCAGGAGCCGCTCGTCGTCGCCTCGGCCTCGGGGGTCCGCCTCCGGCTGGCCGAGCCCTCGCTGGGGCAGGACGAGCTGGTCGACGGCATGTCCTCCTGGTGGTCGGCGATCCACGGGTACAACCACCCGGTGCTGAACGAGGCGGTCACCGGCCAGCTCGGCCGCATGTCGCACGTGATGTTCGGCGGGCTCACCCACGAGCCCGCCGTCCGGCTGGCCGCGAAGCTCGTCGAGCTCACCCCGGCCGGCCTGGAGCACGTCTTCCTCGCCGACTCGGGCTCGGTCTCGGTCGAGGTCGCGGTGAAGATGTGCCTCCAGTACTGGCGTTCGGTGGGGCGCCCCGAGAAGAACCGCCTCCTCACCTGGCGCGGCGGCTACCACGGGGACACCTGGCAGCCCATGGCCGTCTGCGATCCCGAGGGCGGCATGCACGAGCTGTGGTCGGGCATCCTGCCGCGCCAGCTCTTCGCGGACGTCCCGCCCAGCGGCTTCTCCGCTCCCGTGGACGAGTCCTACGTCGCCCACCTGCGCTCGCTGTTCTCCGCGCACCGGGACGAACTGGCGGCCGTGATCGTGGAGCCGGTGGTCCAGGGCGCGGGCGGCATGCGCTTCCACAACCCGGGCTACCTCCGGGTGCTGCGGGAGCTGTGCGACGAGTTCGACGTGCTGCTGATCCTGGACGAGATCGCCACCGGCTTCGGCCGCACGGGCGCGCTGTTCGCGGCGGACCACGCCGGGATCACCCCGGACGTGATGTGCCTGGGCAAGGCGCTGACCGGCGGTTACCTCACCCTGGCCGCGACGCTCTGCACGGAGCGGGTCGCGGACGGGATCTCGCAGGGCGAGGTCCCGGTCCTGGCCCACGGGCCGACCTTCATGGGCAACCCGCTGGCCTCCTCGGTGGCCCTGGCCTCCATCGACCTGCTGCTCGGGCAGGACTGGCAGGGCGAGATCAAGCGCATCGAGGCGGGCCTGCTGGAGGGCCTGGCCCCCGCCGCGGACCTGCCGGGCGTCCGGGAGGTCCGGGTCCTGGGCGCGATCGGCGTCGTCCAGCTCGACCACCCGGTCGACATGGCCCGCGCGACGGCGGCGGCGGTCCAGGAGGGCGTCTGGCTGCGCCCGTTCCGGGACCTGATCTACACGATGCCGCCGTATCCGACGGGCGACGCCGACCTGGCCCGCATCTGCCGGGCGGTGGTCGCGGCCGCGGCGGCCTCGAAGGAGGCCTGACATGGCGGTGCTGATGGTCTCGGGGACGGGAACCGAGATCGGCAAGACGGTCGTCACCTCGGCCGTCTCGGCGGCCGCGCTCGCGGCGGGCCTCTCGGTGGCCGTACTCAAGCCGGCCCAGACGGGCGTCGGCCCGGACGAGCCCGGAGACGCGGCGGAGGTCGGCCGGCTGGCCGGCTCCGCCGTCACCACGGTCGAGCTGGCCCGCTACCCGGAGCCGTTGGCCCCGGACACGGCGGCCCGGCGCGCGGGTCTCCCGACGGTGTCCCCGGAGCGGATCGCGGAGGCGGCGCGCGAGCTCGCCCTCTCCCACGACCTCGTCCTGGTCGAGGGCGCGGGCGGCCTCCTGGTCCGCTTCGACGAGGTCGGCCACACCCTGGCGGACGCGGCCCGCCTGCTCGGCGCTCCGGTGCTGATCGTGGCTCCGGCGGGTCTCGGCACCCTCAACTCCACGGCTCTGACGGCCGAAGCCCTCCGCGCCCGGGGCCTGACCTCCCCGGGTGTGGTGATCGGCAGCTGGCCGGCCGAACCGGACCTGGCGTCCCGTTGCAACCTGGCCGACCTGCCCTCGGTCTCCGCACTCCCCCTCCTGGGCGCGGTGCCGGCCGGCGCGGGCACCCTCCCCCCGGCCGCGTTCCGCACCGCGGCGCCCGGCTGGCTCGCCGCCCGCCTCCACGGCACCTGGTCGGCGCCCGTCGCCTGACCCCGCCTCTGCGGGCTGACCCCCGCCTGCGCGGGCGGGCCGGGGCGGCAAGGCTCCGTACGGCGCCCCGGCCCGTAAGGCCGGACGGGGGAACGGGCGGTGCCGTGCGGTCAGCCGATGGTGTCGTGGTGGGGAGTCGCGGCGGGGCGGATGAGTATCGGGAGGTGGGCTTCCTCTTACCCGTCCTCTTCGCGCTGTTCGCGGCGCTCAGCAACGCGCTCGCGACCGTGCTCCAGCGGCGGGCGGCGCTCACCGTGCCGCAGAGCGACGGGTTCCGCTTCGGGCTGGTGCTCGACCTGCTGCGCCGGCCGCTCTGGATCGGCGGGATCCTGGCCGTGATCGCGGCCGGTGCCGGGCAGGCCGTGGCGCTGGCCACCGGCGCGCTGGCCCTCGTACAGCCCCTGTTCGTCCTGGAGCTGCCGCTCGCCCTCCTGATCGCCTCGCTGGTGACGCGCTCGCGGATGCCGGGCCCGTTGTGGCTGGCCGTGGGAGGAGTGGTGGCCGGGCTCGGGATCGTCCTGGTGGCCGCCTCACCGACGGGGAACCGTACCGATGTTCCCGGCGACCGGTGGGTCACCGCCCTGGCGGCCTGCGCCGTGGCCGTCGCGGTGCTCGCCGTGGTCGGCCTGCGGCGGCGGCCCGGCCGGATGCGGGCCGGATGCCTCGGCGCGGCCACCGCCGTCTGTTACGCGCTGACCGCCGCGCTGATGAAGTCGGCCATGCACGTGCTCGACGACGACGGCATCGGCGCCTTCCTGGGCTCCTGGGAGACCTACGCCTTCGCCGCGACCGGCCTCTGCGCCCTCCTGCTCCTCGAACACGCCATGCAGGGCGGGCCGCTGGTTGCCTCGCAGCCCGCGCTGACGCTCGGCGACGCGGGCGTGAGCGTCGCCCTGGGAGTGCTGCTGTACGAGGAACACCTGCGGACGCACTGGTGGCTGCTGCCGCAGTTCCTGGGCCTGTGCCTGATCTGCGCCGGAGTGTTCGCCCTGGCCAGGAACGGTGCGGGGGCCGACGCCGACGCGACGTGAGACGGCGGATCCGGCCCCTCGGGCGTCAGTGGCCTCCGGTGCGCGGACGCAGGCGCAGACAGGGACGCAGCCGGGGGCCGGTGGGGGGTGGCGTCACGCCGTCTCCACCAGCGGCTTGACCCAGCGCCGCCAGTGATCCTCGCGGTGGTAGCCGGCGGCGGCCCACGCCCGCTGCGCGCGCTCGTTCGCTTCGAGGACCATCGCGTCACCGCGGCGGCCCCCGACGGCGACGAAGCGCCGTTCGGCCGCTTCCAGGAGCGCCGTGGCGATCCCCTGGCGACGTCGGGACGGCAGTACGGCGAGCCGGTACAGGGACGCCCGCCAGCCGTCCCAGCCGGCGATCACGGACCCGACCAGGACCCCGTCGCACTCCGCGAGGATCAGCGCCTCGGGATCACGGGTGACGAGCCGGGTCACTCCGTCCGCGTCGTCCGTGATCGACGTGCCCTCCGCCGCTTCCTTCCAGAAGGCGAGCACGGTCCCGGCATCGGCCGGCACCGCGGCCCGGATGTGAAGATCGGTCATGCCCGGGAGCCAAGCACGACCGGCCGGTGGCCCGCCACCGACTTCCGCCCACCGAGACGCAGCGGTGCGCGCACCGCGTCCGTCTCCGGACGCCGCCGCGGGTTCGATGCGAAGATCCTCCCTATCGGCTCCGCCGAAGGAATGATCCACCCCCCTTTGCCCTTCCTTTACCCTGTAGGCAGCTGTTCCTCTCCTCCCCTCCCACGAAAGGTGTGAGCGTCCGTCCATGGGCGAGCCTCCCAGTCCCCTCCCTTCCCGTCCGCGACAGCGCGCGACACCCCTCCTCCTGGCTGATCATGGGACGGAGGTGACGGACCGATGACCGAAGTGCTCCTGCTCGTCGTGGCGCTGCTGCTCTGCCTTGCCTGCGGAGTCTTCGTCGCGGCCGAGTTCTCGCTGACCACCATCGAGCGCAGCGAACTGGAACGGGCCGTCGAGCGCGGCGAGCGCGGCGCCGAGAGCGCCCTGACCGCGGTCCGGAGCCTGACGTTCCAGCTCTCCGGCGCCCAGCTAGGCATCACGGTGACCGGCCTGGTCATCGGCATGATCTCCAAGCCCTCGATCGCCGCCCTCCTCCAGGGCCCCTTCGAGGCCATGGGGCTGTCCGCCTCAGCCGCGTCCTCCACCGCCCTGGTCCTCGGCACCGTGCTGTCGACCGTCGTCCTGATGGTCGTGGGCGAGCTCGTCCCCAAGAACTGGGCGATCTCCTCGCCGCTGGCCGTCGCCAAGCGGGTCGCCACCGCACAGCGGGTCTTCAGCCGCGCCTTCAGGCCCCTCATCAGCCATCTGAACACCACGGCGAACCACCTGGTCCGCCGGTTCGGCATGGAGCCCGCCGAGGAGCTCGCCTCGGCGCGCACCCCTAAGGAGCTGGCGGCCCTGGCGCGGCACTCCGCGAAGGCGGGCGCCCTGGAGAAGGACACCGCCGAACTGTTCGTACGGACCTTGAACCTCGCCGACCTGACCGCGGAGAACGTCATGACCCCGCGGGTCCAGGTCACCGCCCTGGAGCTGCAGACCACCGCCGAGGACGTGGCGAATGCGACGCTGGCCACCGGGCTGTCGCGCTTCCCCGTCTACCGGGGCAACCTCGACAGCGTCGTCGGCACCGTCCACATCAAGGACGTCCTGGCACTGCCCGCCGAGGAGCGCCACAACCACCCCGTGTCCTCGCTGCTGCGCGAACCCCTCCTCGTACCGGAGTCGCTGACCGTGGACCGGCTGCTGGACCGGCTGTCCGGCAGGCAGACGATGGCCGTGGTCATCGACGAGTACGGCGGCACCGCCGGTGTGGCCACGCTGGAGGACATCGTCGAGGAGGTCGTCGGCGAGGTCCGCGACGAGCACGACCCGCACGAGACCCCCGACCTGGCCCCGGCCGGGGAGGACGCCTCCGGGCGCGCCCTGTTCTCCGCGGACGGCTCCGCGCGCACCGATCAGCTCGAGAGGATCGGGCTGCGCGTGCCGGACGGCCCGTACGAGACGCTGGCCGGTCTGATAGCGACCGAGCTGGGGCGGATCCCGCTGGTCGGCGACACCCTGGAGCTCGACGGCTGGCGGCTGGACGTGGTGGACGCGAGCGGGCGGCGCGCCGCGCGGGTGCTGCTGCACGTGCCGGTCGAACCGATCCCCGGTGATGGTGTGGAGGAGGCCCGATGACCGCCGTCCAGTTGCTGATCGGCCTGGCGACCCTGGTCGTCAACGCCTTCTTCGTCGGCGCGGAGTTCGCCATGATCTCCGTGCGGCGCAGCCAGATCGAGCCGTACGCCGAACAGGGCGACCGCAGGGCGCGCGCCGTGCTGTGGGGCCTGGAGCACGTGTCGGCGCTCATGGCGGCGGCCCAGCTGGGCATCACGCTGTGCACCCTGGTGCTGGGTGTGGTGGCCGAGCCGGCCATCGCCCACCTGCTGACCCCGGCGTTCGACTTCCTCGGGGTGCCGTCCGGGCTGACCCACGCGATCTCCTTCGTGGTGGCGCTGGCCCTGGCCACGTACCTGCACATGCTCTTCGGCGAGATGCTGCCGAAGAACGTGGCGCTCGCCGAGCCCGTGCGAACCGCCCTGCTGCTGGGGCCGCCGCTGGTGGCCCTGACCCGGGGGCTGAAGCCGGTGATCTTCGCGATCAACGCCTTCGCCAACGCCCTGCTGCGCCTGCTGCGCGTGGAAGTCAAGGGCGAGGTCGGAGCGACCTTCTCGGACGACGAGCTGGCCCGGATCGTCAAGGACTCCAGCGACGCGGGACTCATCGACGACCGCGCGAGCGAGCGGCTGCACGACGCCCTGGAACTGGGGCGTCGGCCGGTGACCGATGTGGTGCTGCCGGCGGACCAGGTGGTTCCGGCCCGCGAGGGCATCACACCCGCCGCTCTGGAGCGGCTGTCGGCCGAGTCGGGGTACTCCCGGTTCCCGGTGATCGACGCGCGGGGCCGGATCCTGGGGTACCTGCACGTCAAGGACGCACTGGACGCGGCGGAGCGGGAGGAGCCCTTCCCGGTCACCGCGCTGCGGCCGATCGCGCAGGTCCGGGCGGAGACCCCGCTGGACGACGTGCTGACCGCGATGCGGCGCAGCCGTACGCACCTGGCGGCGGTGCTCGGGCCGGACGGCGTCATGACGGGGCTGGTCACGATGGAGGACGTGCTGCGGGAGCTGTTCGGCAGGCCGGCTTCGACGTAGCGCGTCGCATTGCGCGCGGTGCGCCTGCCCCGCCTGCGGGGTGGGCGTACCGCGCGGTAGCATCGCTCCCGCCATGGAGATGAATGCGCGGTACACCAGTTTCGTCGCGGTCGGCGACTCCTTCACCGAGGGCATGTCGGACCTGCTCCCCGACGGCTCCTACCGGGGCTGGGCCGATCTGCTCGCCGACCGCCTCGCCGCCCGCGAGCCGGGCTTCCGCTACGCGAACCTCGCGGTGCGCGGCAAGCTGATCGGGCAGATCGCCGGGGAGCAGGCGCCCGCTGCCGCGAAGATGGGCGCCGATCTGGTGACCCTGGTCGGCGGGCTGAACGACACCCTGCGCCCCAAGGTCGACATGGGCCGGGTGCGCGGGCACCTGGAGGAGGCCGTCGGCTTGCTGGCACCCTCCTGCGGGACGCTGGTCCTGATGCGCTCGCCGGGCCGCAACGGCCCCGTGATGGAACGCTTCCGTCCGCGCATGGAGGAGCTCTTCGTCATCATCGAGGAGCTCGCCGCGCGGCACGGCGCCCTCGTGGTCGACCTGTACGGGTCCGCCGCGCTCGGCGATCCGCGGATGTGGGACGTCGACCGGCTGCACCTCACGGCCGAAGGCCACCGCAGGGTCGCGGAGGCGGTCTGGCAGACTCTGGGCCTGCCGCCCGAGGAGGACTGGAGCACCGAACTGCCGCCCGCCGCGCCTCCCGGCTGGGCCGCCCGCCGCACGCAGGACCTCAGCTTCGCACGGCAGCACCTGCTCCCCTGGGTCGGCCGCCGCCTGACGGGCCGCTCCAGCGGCGACGGCCGGCCCGCCAAGCGCCCGGAACTGCTGCCGTACGAGGCTCCGGCGATCGACCGGCTCGTCTAGGCCGTCTCCTTCGGATCTTGCCGGTCAGGCACGATCCGCAAGAGACGGCCCAGCCCGGTGGGCCCCGCGCCCCCGCCGCGCCCGCCCCTCGCCCGCCCTCCGTCCACCCCTCGCGCGGTCTCGTAGCAAGGCACAATCGCGGCCGGGTCCCCTACCTGCGTAAACACACAGCCGCGGCCCAAGTAGAATCCCTCCACGTGACTGCCAAGCCCCGCATCCCCAATGTCCTGGCCGGCCGCTACGCCTCCGCGGAGCTCGCCGTCCTGTGGTCCCCCGAGTACAAGGTGACGCTGGAGCGGCGGCTGTGGCTCGCCGTGCTCCGCGCCCAGAAGGATCTCGGCATCGAGGTACCCGACGAGGCCCTCGCCGATTACGAGCGCGTCCTGGAGACCGTCGACCTCGCCTCCATCGCCGAGCGCGAGAAGATCACCCGGCACGACGTGAAGGCCCGCATCGAGGAGTTCAACGCCCTCGCCGGCCACGAGCACGTCCACAAGGGCATGACCTCCCGCGACCTCACCGAGAACGTCGAGCAGCTCCAGATCCGGCTCTCGCTGGAACTGGTCCGGGACCGCACGGTCGCCGTCCTCGCCCGCCTCGGCAAGCTGGCCGGCGAGCACGCCGAGCTGGTCATGGCCGGCCGCTCCCACAACGTCGCCGCTCAGGCGACCACCCTGGGCAAGCGCTTCGCCACCGCCGCCGACGAGCTGCTGGTCGCGTACGGCCGCCTGGACGACCTGCTGACCCGCTACCCGCTGCGCGGCATCAAGGGCCCGGTCGGCACCTCGCAGGACATGCTCGACCTGCTGGGCGGCGACGCCGCGAAGCTGGCCGACCTGGAGCAGCGGATCGCGGCCCACCTCGGCTTCGGCCAGGCCTTCACCTCGGTCGGCCAGGTCTACCCGCGCTCGCTCGACTACGACGTGGTCACCGCCCTGGTCCAGCTGGCCGCGGCACCCTCCTCCATCGCCAAGACGATCCGTCTGATGGCCGGCCACGAGCTGGTGACGGAGGGCTTCAAGCCCGGCCAGGTCGGCTCCTCCGCGATGCCGCACAAGATGAACACCCGCTCCTGCGAGCGCGTGAACGGCCTGATGGTCATCCTGCGCGGTTACGCGTCGATGACCGGCGAGCTGGCCGGCGACCAGTGGAACGAGGGCGACGTCTCCTGCTCCGTGGTCCGCCGGGTCGCGCTGCCCGACGCCTTCTTCGCTCTCGACGGCCTGATGGAGACCTTCCTGACCGTCCTCGACGAGTTCGGCGCCTTCCCCGCCGTCGTGGCGCGCGAGCTGGACCGCTACCTCCCCTTCCTCGCCACCACCAAGGTCCTGATGGGCGCCGTGCGCGCCGGGGTGGGCCGCGAGTCCGCCCACGAGGTCATCAAGGAGCACGCGGTGGCCTCCGCCCTCGCCATGCGCGAGCAGGGTGCCGAGCGCAACGAGCTGCTGGACAAGCTGGCCGCCGACGACCGGATGCCGCTGGACCGGGCCCAGCTGGACGCCCTGATGGCCGACAAGCTGTCCTTCACCGGCGCTGCGGGCGACCAGGTCGCCGCGGTGGTCTCCCGCATCGAGGAGATCACCAAGGAGCACCCCGAGGCCGCGGGCTACACCCCCGGGGCGATCCTCTGACCCGCGAAGAGCTGAACTCCGCCCGCGACCGCGTCCTCCCGGACGTGGTCGCGGGCGGTCTTCGTGTCCTCTTCTGCGGAATCAACCCGGGCCTCCTCTCCGCCGCGACGGGCCACCACTTCGCCCGCCCCGGCAACCGCTTCTGGCCTGTCCTGCACCTGTCGGGCTTCACCCCGCGCCTCCTGTCCCCCGACGAGCAGGACGAGTTGCCGACCTACCGTCTCGGCATCACCAACGTCGTGGCCCGAGCCACGGCCCGGGCCGACGAGCTGAGCGCCGAGGAGTTCCGCGAGGGCGGCCGCATCCTGACGGCTAAGGTGGAACTCCTGCGCCCCCAGTGGCTGGCCGTGGTCGGAGTCACCGCCTACCGCACCGCCTTCGGCGAGCGAAAGGCCCAGATCGGCCCCCAGGAGCGCACCATCGGCGTCACCCGCATCTGGGCCCTGCCCAACCCCAGCGGTCTCAACGCCCGCTGGACCGCCGCCTCCATGGCCCAGGAGTACGCCCGCCTCCGCGCGGCCGCCGAACACCCGGGGCCGGCCGACGCCGTTTCCTAGACCACCCGCGCTCTCGGTCCCGGCGGCCTACTATCCTCCGGGGATGATCTTCAAGCCGGTAGAACTCGTGATGTTCGACTGCGACGGAGTTCTCGTCGACAGCGAGCGGATAGCGGCCCGCGTGCAGGTGGCCCTAGGGGCGGAGCTCGGGTGGCCTCTCACCGAGGCCGAGGTCGTCGCGCAGTTCATCGGGCGCTCCTCCGTCTCCATCCGTGAACAGATCGCCGAACGGCTCGGTCCTCGCACGGCTGACCTCTGGTGGGACCAGTTCGAGGAACGCCACCGAGAGGCGGTGGACCGCGGACTCTCCCCCGTCGAGGGGCTGCCCGAGGCACTCGACGCGATCAGCCTGCCGACGTGTGTCGCGTCCAGCGGCTCGCACGAGAAGATGCGGCACACCCTGGGCCGTACCGGCCTCTACGAACGGTTCGCCGGGCGCATCCACAGCGCCACCGAGGTGTCCCGCGGCAAGCCGGCCCCGGATCTCTTCCTTTACGCCGCACGGCGGATGGGAGTGGATCCCGCCGCTTGCGCGGTCGTGGAGGACAGCCGCCCCGGCGTCCAGGCGGCCCGCGCCGCCGGGATGCGGGCCTTCGGCTACGCCGGCGGGCTGACCCCCGCCGAGCAGCTCGAGGGCCCGGGGACCGTCGTCTTCGACGACATGCGCCACCTTCCCGGCCTCCTCGCCGCCGCCCGCTGACCCCGCAAGGCAGAGGGGCCCGGGCGGCCGGTCCGGCGTCAGGCGTCCCGCCGCCGCACCGACAGCCAACCGGCGGTCACCGCGACCAGCGCCCACAGGGCGAGTACCCCGAGACCGGACCAGGGAGCGAGGCCCACCGAGGTGTCCAGCCGCATCATCATCTGCCCCGCACGGTCCGGCAGGTACTGGGCGATGCCCTCGGACTTCGCGGCGAGTACGAACGACACGATCAACGTGAAAGGTATGAGGAGACTCAGTACGGCCGCCGCGCTACGCAACACCGCCGTCAGTCCGGCCGCCAGCAGGGCCATCAGCGCGAGATACGCTCCGCAGCCGAAGATCGCACGGTAGGTGCCCGTACTGCCCAGCTCCAGGGTGTAGGGACCCATGAACGCCTGTCCGCCGATGAAGGTGGCCAGAGCGGTGAGCTGTCCCACTACGAAGGCCAGCCCGCCCACCATGGCCATCTTCGACAGGTAGAGCCGTGTACGGTTCGGCACCGCGGTCAGCGACGTGCGCAGGGCGCTGTTGTGGAACTCCGAGGAAAGCGCGGTCGCACCGAAGGCGAAGGCGGCTATCTGACCGAAGTTGAGGCTGTAGAAGGCCGCGAGGAGGGGGTCCTCCCCCATGCTGCCGGCTTCCGCCGTGCCGATCAGAGAGGCCGTCAGTACCTGGATGCCCACCGTGGCGGCGAAGACGGTTATCAGCGCACCGAGGGTGCCGCGCAGGGACCGTATCTTGATCCATTCCGAGTGCAGGACGGGGACGGTGGGCAGAGCGGTGCTCATGGGGAAGCCTCCTTGGGAAGAACGGGTCAGGGGGTGGCGGCGAACTGGGCGCTGTCCGCGGTGAGATCGAGGTAGGCCTGCTCCAGGGAGGCCCGCTCGTCGATCAGTTCCAGCATCGGAATGCCCTCGCGGGCCGCGATGACGCCGAGTTGCTCGGCGTGGATGCCGTCCACGGTCCACCGCCCGCCCTCGGCGGTGACCAGTTCGAAGTCGTCCCGGGCCAGGGTGGCCCGGAGCCGGACGGGGTCCGTGGTGCGCAGCCGCACCCTCGGGGTGCTGCGGGCGTCGATGAACTCCTCTATGGAGGTGTCGGCCAGCAGCCTGCCCTGCCCGAGGACGACCAAGTGGTCGGCGAGGGCGGCGGTCTCGGTCATCAGGTGGCTGGAGACGAGGACGGTGCGCCTCTCGGCGGCCAGACCGCGCATGAGCTCACGGATCCAGATGATGCCCTCGGGGTCGAGGCCGTTGGTGGGCTCGTCCAGGAGCAGCACTTCGGGATCTCCGAGCAGCGCGGCCGCTATGCCGAGGCGCTGACGCATGCCCAGGGAGAAGGTCTTGATCCGCCGCTTGGCCGCCGAGGCTATCCCGGACTGCTCCAGGACCGCCTCCACCCGGCTCATCGGGATGCGGTTGGCCGCGGCGAGGAAACGCAGGTGGTCCCGGGCCGTGCGGCCGCCGTGCGCCGACTGCGCGTCCAGCAGGGCGCCCACCCGGTGGAGGGGATCGGGGAGTTCGGTGAACCGCCGACCGCCGATGGTGGCCGTCCCGGAGGTGATCCGGTCCAGGCCCAGCAGCAGCCTCATCGTGGTCGACTTCCCGGCGCCGTTGGGGCCGAGGAATCCGGTGACGCGACCGGGCATGACATCGAAGGTGAGGTGGTCCACGGCCCGGGTCCGGCCGAATTCCTTGGTCAGTTCTCGGATCTCGATGCTGTTCATGTCTCAAGGTTCGCCGCCGGCCCCACCCCTCTTCCTCCCCCAAGCGAGGGTTCCTCCTCCCCCACGTGGGGGAGGAGCCACACCGCCCCGAACTGCGACGATGAGGGGATGCACCGACTGTTCCGCTCCGCGCTGCGCCCAGTGACCTACTCGCGCTGGGTGCATCTGTCCGCGCCCACCCTGATGCTGGCCGTGTGGATGTTCATCGAGCCCGCGGCTCCGTGGGTGCCGCTCCTCCTCGTCGTGCCCCTGGGGCTGCTGCCCTGGATGCGGGTCGCCGAGGGAGTCCAGGCGCAGTTCCTGCTCACTCCCCCCGAGCGCACCGCCCGGGGCACGCGGGAGGCCGAGGAGAACAGCTTCAGCACCATCGGGTCCCAGACGTGGAGCGACCGCTGGCGGACCTTGTTGTGGCTGGAGATACGGCTCGTCGTCTCCCTGGCCACGCTGTTCGCCACGGTGTGGCTGCCGCTGCTGACGGTCCAGCTGGTCACGGTCGGACTCGGCGGGAGGGTCACTGACGAGAATGTGATACCCGCGGGATTCCCCCTGTGGGCGGCTTGGCTGCTGTCACCACTGCCACCGGTCCTCCTGCTCGTGATCGTGATCCTGCTCGGCGACATGATCACGGCCATCGCCCGCCGGCTGCTGGGGCCTTCGGCTACGGAGCGGCTCACCGCGCTGGAGGTGCGGACCGAGCAGCTGCTGGAGCGCACCCGCATCGCGCGGGAGCTGCACGACTCCATCGGCCACGCCCTGACCGTGGCCGTCGTCCAGGCGGGGGCCGCGCGGGCGGCGGGCGATCCCGAGTTCACGGACCGCGCGCTGAGCGCGATCGAGGAGACGGGCCGGGCCGCGCTGGAGGACCTGGACCGGGTGCTGCGCGTCCTGCGCGAGTCCGGGCAGCGGCCGTCCCAGCGGCCCACCCTGGCGGAGGCCGACCGACTGCTCGAGTCGGCGCGCGCTTCCGGCGCCACCGTCGACGCGCAACTGATCGGCCCGCTCGACCAGTTGCCCGACCCGGTCAGCCAGGAGGGGTACCGGATCCTGCAGGAGGCGCTCACCAATGTGCTGCGGCACTGCGGTCCCGTGCCCGTACGGGTGCGGATCGGCATGGTCGCCGACCGGCTGGACCTGGAGGTGACCAATCCACTGCCCGACCGGCCCTCCGTCATGACCGGCGGCGGCACCGGACTGCGCGGGATGCGGGAGCGGGCCGCGCTGCTCGGCGGGGAGACCGAGACCGGTCCGTACAAGGGCGGTTGGAGGGTGCGCACGCGGCTGCCGCTGGAGCGAATACGCTGACCGGATGCCGGTTACCGTACTGCTCGTCGACGACGAACCCCTGGTGCGCGCGGGGCTGCGCGCCGTCCTGGACGCCCAGCCCGACATCGAGGTGATCGGCGAGGCCGCCGACGGCGCCGCCGTGGTCCCGCTGGTGCGCCAACTGCGCCCCGATGTCGTGGCGATGGACGTGCGGATGCCGCTGCTCGACGGGATCGAGGCGACCCGGGCGGTCCTGCGGAGCGTGGACTCGCCGCCGAAGATCCTCGTGGTCACCACCTTCGAGAACGACGAGTACGTCTACCAGGCGCTGCGGGCCGGCGCGGACGGGTTCCTGCTGAAGCGGGCCCGCCCGTCGGAGATCGTGCACGCGGTCCGCCTGGTGGCGGAGGGCGAGACGCTGCTCTTCCCCGCGGCGGTCCGCTCACTGGCCGCCGAGTACGGGAACCGCTCGGCGCGGACGGTACTGGAGCGGGCGGCGCTGACCGAGCGCGAGGAGGCCGTGCTCCGGCTGATGGCGAAGGGGCTGACCAACATCGAGATCGCCCGCGAGCTGATCGTCGGGACGGAGACGGTGAAGTCCCACGTCAGCGCGATTCTGGCGAAGCTGGGGGCGCGGGACCGGACCCAGGCCGTGATCACCGCGTACGAGTCCGGGTTCGTCGCTCCCGCGTGACCGGCCCACGAGGGGAAGGCCGGATTCCGGCTGATGGGGGGCTGCTTCTCGCCGCCGCGCCCGGTGCGCAGTACGATCCGGCTGACACGCTCGCTCGCTGGGAGGACACACGTTGGGGCAGCTGACCGGCGGGGACCCCTCTCTGCTCCGGCGGATCAACTCCGCCGTGGTGCTGCGGGCCCTGCGCGCGGCCGAAGCGCCGACGCTCACCGACCTCACGCGGGTCACCGGCCTGTCGCGGCCCACCGTCGAGGGGGTCGTCGAAGGGCTCATCGGGACGGGCCTGGTCGTCGAGGCGGGCGCGGAAGAGGGTGCGCGGCGCCAGGGACGCCCGGCCCGACGGTTCCGTTTCCGCGCGGAGGCGGGGCACCTGCTCGGCGTGGAGATCGGCGCGCACCGGATCGCGGTGCTGCTGTCCGGACTGGACGGCCGGGTGATCGGCGCCGGCACCAAGGAGGTCGCCGAGACGGCCTCCGCCGACGAACGGCTCGAACGGGTCCGCGGTGCGGTGGCCGACCTGCTGCGCCGTGCAGGGGTACCGCGGGACTCCCTGCGGGCCGTCGGCGTGGGCAGCCCCGGGATCGTGGAGGCCGACGGCACCGTCCGCCTCGGCACGGCCCTTCCCGGTTGGACCGGCCTGCCGCTCGGGGAACGGCTGCGGCGCTCGTTCCGCTGCCCGGTGCAGGTGGAGAACGACGCCAACGCCGCGGCGGTCGCCGAGCACTGGAAGGGCGCCGCGACCGACACCGACGACATGGTCTTCGTGATGGCCGGGCTCAGCCCCGGAGCGGGCTCCCTGATCGGGGGCCGGTTGCACCGCGGGTTCGGCGGGGCGGCCGGGGAGATCGGCGCACTGCACCTGCTGGGGCGCGAGGTCACGCCCGAGAGGTTGCTCTCGACCACCGGCGAACCGCTGCACCCACTGGACGAGCGGGCCGTGGCGGAGGTCTTCGCGATGGCCAAGCGCGGGGACGTCGGTGCGGTGGCAGCGGTGGAGCGGTTCATCCAGCGGCTGGTCCACGACGTGGCCGCGCTGGTCCTGGCGATGGATCCGGAGCTGGTCGTGGTCGGCGGGTGGGCGGCCGGGCTGGACGGGGTACTCGATCCCCTGCGCCGGGAACTGGAGCGGTACTGCCTGCGTCCGCCGCGCGTGGCGCTGTCGCTGCTGGGCGAGGCGGCTGTGGCCACGGGGGCGCTGCGGCTGGCGCTCGACCACGTGGAAGAAGAACTGTTCGCGGTGGAGAAGACGGTCACCGCCCGCCGCTGACCCCCTCCGGGAGCGGTACGGATTCCCGCGCACGCTCCACTCAGCACCCGGCGCCCACCCGCCGACCGATCACCGGCCCGGAACGGGCGGCCGTCGGCCACCGGCCAACCGGCCAACCGGCCAACCGGCCAACCGGCCAACCGGCCAACCGGCCAACCGGCCAACCGGCCAACCGGCCACGACAACGAACACACGGAACAAACGGAACACACGAAGACGGAACGGGGCTTCAGGCCTGCCCGCCGCTCCCGGACAACGACCCACAGGCCGGCTGTGCCGACGGGGAGTCCTGCTCGGCGTACGCCCGCTCGACGAGCCGTACCGCTCCGGCGGCGCCAGGCGGCGCCCCTCACCGGTCCCGAAGGGCCGCCACGCGGCCCGGCGCGGACGGGGCCGCCCAGATGGCGGCCCCGGTCAGCGGCAGGTCAGGACGCGACCCGTGCGTCGTGGGTGATCTGCACGTCACCCGTGTCGCCGAAGGTCAGCCGGCAGGTGTCCGCCCGGTAGGTGGCCACCGAGACGGCCGCCGTGCCCGCCACCGTGAAGTAGCGGGTGGTGACGAGCAGGACCGGGGCGCCCGGCAGGCGGTCCAGTTCCTTCGCGTCGTCGGCGCGTGCGGAGCCGAGCTCCACGGAGCGGTCCTGGCCGTCGAGGACCAGCTTCTGCAGCTCGCGCATGACGGCGCGGGCGCGCGCCGGACCGGCCGGGGCGTCGATCGCGGAGAGGCCCGGCACCGAGGACGCCGGCACGTACAGCAGCTCGGCAGCGAGGACCTGGCCCTGCTCGACGCGGGTCCGGCGCACCGCGAGCACCAGCTCGCCGGGGGCGGTCCCGAGGAGCTTCAGGACGGCGGAGCTCGGCGCGGCCTCCGCCGCGTCCACCGGCTCCCACCCGTCGACGCTCTCGCCAGGCCAGCTGTGCTGCGCACTGCCGACGTCGACGCCGACGCGTGGCGGGGCGACGGTGGTGCCGACACCGCGGCGGCGCTGGAGGCGGCCTTCGAGCTCGAGCTGCTCCAGGGCCTGGCGCAGCGTCGCGCGGGCGACACCGAAGCGGGCGGCGAGCTCGCGCTCGTTCGGCAGGACCTCGCCCACGGCGAAGTCCTGGTCGAGCGCCTCACTGAGGACGGTCTTGAGGTGCAAGTACTTCGGTTCCGGCACCGATTCGAGCTGCGTGGTCCCCACCCTGACTCCTCCTGCTATCGCCGCACTCGCCGTGTTCCAGCGGGAGTTCCGCGCCTTTGTTTATTAAAGGTTCCTGCACTATGCCTGCGACGATAGGACGGCGCACCCCCTTGGTCAAGACCAATGCTCGTCCCTTTGCCGGGCAGATCGGGCATATGCATCAACCTGTTCACGGGATGTTCGCGAGCACCGCGGAAGGCGCGCGGAAAGCACGCGGAAGACGCCGACGGAACCCACCCCGGAAGACACCGCACGGGACGCCGCCCAAGACGCCGCACAAGAGATCGCGAAGACACCCCGAAGGACACCCCGAAGGGCATCGCGAGGACATCGCGGGCGCCGAAGTTCCACCCAGGGGCTACCGGTCGGTAACCGGCCGGGGGACACTACTGACAAGCCGTCTCACACGGCCTCCGAAGCCGCCCGACCCCCGACGAGGAGCAGCATGACCGCCACGGTCTCCTTCACGATCGATTCGCCACTGGGCCCCCGCACCACGACCACCGCCTACGAGCGCAAGGGCGCGGGCGAGCCGCTCCTGCTGCTCCACGGCATCGGCCACCACCTGCAGGCCTGGCACCCGGTGACCGACGTCCTGGCCGCCGAGTACGACGTGGTCGCCGTCGACCTGCCCGGCTTCGGCGTCTCGGAGCCGCTGCCGCACGGGGTTCCGTACGATCTGGGCAGCGTCGCCTCGACGCTGAGCGCCCTCTGCACGGCACTCGGTATGGAGCGGCCGCACGTCGCGGGCAACTCCCTGGGCGGACTGCTCGCCCTGGAGATGGGGCGCGTCGGCCTGGCGCGCTCGGTCACCGCGCTCTCCCCCGCCGGGTTCTGGTCGGAGGGGGAACGCCGCTACGCCTTCACCGCACTGCGTGCGATGCGCGCCGGCGCCGGCGCACTTCCCCGCTCCGCCGTGGAACGGCTCTCCCGCAGCGCCGCCGGACGCGCCGCGCTCACCGGCAGCATCTACGCGCGCCCGGGACGGCGTTCGCCCGGCTCCGTGGTCGCCGAGACCCTCGCCCTGCGCGAGGCCTCCGGCTTCGAGCAGACCCTGGCCGCGGGCGGCTCCGTACGGTTCACCGCGGACGTGCCGGGCCTGCCCGTCACCATCGCCTGGGGCAGCCACGACCGACTGCTCCTGCGCCGCCAAGGCGTCCGCGCGAAGCACACCATCCCGGGCGCTCGCCTCGTCCGGCTTCCCGGCTGCGGCCACGTCCCCATGAACGACGACCCGGCCCTGGTCGCCCGCGTCATCCTGGACACGGCCAAGCTCGCCTGATGGGCTGCTGAGGGGGCGTCAGCCATCCGCATCAGTGTTCACGCATGGTTCGCGTGCGCGACGCGGGCGGTCCGGTGTGCGGCCGGTGTACGGCGGCACACTGGTCCGGCCCGTCCCCGCCGGCCTCTGGAGACGCACCGATGGCACCTCTGCCGCACACCCGACGCTCCCTGCTCGGCGGTTCCCTCGCCGTTCCGGTGAGCCTCGCCCTGTCCAGTGCCCTGACGGGCACCCTGACCGCTCCCGCCCGCGCGGCGGCGCCCGCCTTCGCCCGCTCGGGCCGCCCGAACGCCTTCTGGGGCGTTCAGTCCGGCGAGATCACCGCCCACTCGGCCACCGTCTGGACACGTTCCGACCGCCCCGCGTGGATGTACGTGGAGACCTCCCCGAGCGAGTCGTTCCGCTACGCCGTCCGCCGCCACCGCGGCCCGCTGCTCGGCCCGGACTCCGACTTCACGGGCACCACCACCCTGCGCGAGCTCCCGCCCGGACAGCAGATCCACTACCGGGTGCTCCTCGCCGACCCCGACGATCCGCGCCGTACCGGCGAGCCGGTCCACGGCACCTTCCGGACCGTGCCCGCCTCCCGCCGCCGCGACGTGCGCTTCCTGTGGTCCGGGGACCTCGCCGGTCAGGGATGGGGCATCAACCCGGAGCTCGGCGGCTACCGCATCTTCGACGAAATGCGCCTGCGGGACCCCGGCTTCTTCCTCTTCAGCGGGGACACCATCTATGCCGACGGGCCGCTCCAGGCCTCCGTACCGCTGCGCGACGGAACCCTGTGGCACAACGTGACCACCGAGGAGAAGGCGAAGGTCGCCGAGACCCTCACCGAGTTCCGGGGCAACTTCCGCTACAACCTGCTCGACGCCAACCTGCGCGATTTCAACGCCCAGGTGCCGGTCCTGGCCCAATGGGACGACCACGAGGTGCGCAACAACTGGTACCCCGGCCAGATCCTCGACGATCCCCGCTACACCGTGAAGGACGTCGACACCCTCGCCGGCCGGGCCCGCCGGGCTTTCGGCGAGTACTTCCCCGTCACCGACCTGCGCGGCGGCCGCGCCGAGGGCCGGATGTACCGGGTGACGCGCTACGGCCCGCTGCTCGACGTGTTCGTCCTCGACATGCGGACCTACCGCAACGCGAACTCCCCCGGCCGTCAGACCGACGACCCCGTCGGCATCCTCGGCCCCGAACAGCTGGCCTGGATCAAGCGCGAGCTGTCGCGCTCCCGCGCCACCTGGAAGGTCATCGCCGCCGACATGCCGCTGGGCATCGTGGTGGCCGACGGTGCCGCGAACTTCGAGGCCGTCGCCCAGGGAGACCCGGGCGCGCCGCTCGGGCGGGAGCTGCAGGTCGCGGAGCTGCTGCGCCACATCAAGCACCAGCGCATCACGGGCACCCTCTGGCTCACCGCCGACGTGCACTACACGGCCGCCAACCACTACGCGCCCGAGCGGGCCGCCTTCACCGACTTCGCACCCTTCTGGGAGTTCGTCTCCGGTCCCATCGGCGCGGGCGGTTTCCCCTCCGGCCGGCTGGACGCCACCTTCGGCCCGGAGACGGCGTACGTCCAGTCCGCGCCCTTCCCCAACATGTCCCCGTCCGAGAACCCGCCGTACTACGGGGAGGTGGAGATCGACGGGGACGGCGGCGAGCTCACGGTTCGGCTGCGCCGCCAAGGAGGCGGCGTCCTCTTCACCCGGACCCTGCAGCCCGGACGGCTGGAGCAGTAACCGGAAGCCACCGAGGGCGGCCCGCCCACACGCCGGGATCTGAAATCGGCCGGAAAAGCGGACGAAATCGGCCAGATGGATCCTTAACCAGTCGGTCACAGATCGTTCGTGATCACGCAACACCCCTGCGTCACAGTGGTTTGCATGACTGAGCGTATTCCAGCCTCTGCCCAGCGCCCCCACCGTCACCACTGGCGCCGTGACGTCGTCGAGCTCGCCGCTCTCTTCTGCGCCGTCGCGGTCGCCGACGCCATCGCCAATCTCGTGGTGCACGGTCCCCGCGGCCCGGTCCTGCTCGTGGCCTCGGCCGTCGCACTCCTGGTCACGGCGGCGTTCCACACCTGGTGGGCACGACGCCACAGCCATGCGCCGCCGCCCACGGACGCCGCTCACTGGGCCCCCGCCCCGGGGGCGGACGCGACGACGTCCGGCACGGACACCGCGCTGACCTCCACCCTGTGGCGGATGCGGACGACCGTGCGCGACGAGCCCGGCAGCCTCGCCGCGCTCTGCACCGCCCTCGCCCGGAGCGGGGTCGACATCCTGACCCTGCAGACGCACCCGCTCCCCGAGGGCGGCACGGTGGACGAGTTCCTGCTGCGCGCGCCGCAGCAGCTGCCCTCCGCGGACCTCACCCGGGCGATCGCCGGGGCCGGCGGCCACAGCACCTGGATCGAGCGCGCCGACGCGCACGACCTGGTCGACACCCCGACCCGCGTCCTGGGCCTGGCCACCCGCACCGCGCTCGACGCCGCCGAGCTGCCGCTCGCCCTGCGGCAGTTGCTCGGCCGCTGCACCATCCACTCGATCCCGGCGACCACGCTCTCCGGGCGCCCCAACGCCGGCGCCGACGCGCCCGTCGAAGGCGTCCTGGAGGCCACGGTCATGCGGCTGCGCGACCCGTCCGGCGGTGCGATCACCATCGAGCGGCCCTACCTGCCCTTCACTCCGACCGAGTTCGCCCGCGCCCGCGCGCTCGTCGAGCTCGACGCCCGGCTCGGACCGCGGGTCCCGCGCAGCCGGGACGTCCTGACCCTCCCCGAGGGCAACGAGATCACCGTCCGCCGCGCCGACGGCTCCGACCTGCCCGCGGCCCGTGCCATGCACGACCGCTGCTCGGAGCGCACCCTCGGCCTGCGCTACCACGGCCCCGTCGCCGACGCCGACCGCTACCTCGGCCACCTGCTGAGCCCGCGTTTCGGCCGCACCCTCGCCGCGACCACCGCCTCCGGCAAGCTCGTCGCCCTCGGCCACCTGCTCTGGGACGGCGACGAGACCGAGGTGGCGCTGCTCATCGAGGACGACTGGCAGCGCCGCGGCATCGGCTCCGAGCTGCTGGGCCGGCTGATCGGGATGGCCGTCGAGGCCGGATGCGACAGCGTGTACGCCGTCACGCAGGCCTCGAACACCGGCATGGTCGCCGCCATGCGCGGCCTCGGCCTCCCCCTCGACTACCAGATCGAGGAGGGCACGCTGGTGATCACGGCCCGGCTGGACGCGACCCCGCTCAGCTCCCGGTTGCCGCACGAACTCCCGGGCGAATCCCGCAGCCTGCCCCGCGCCCAGCAGTGACCGGGACCACCGTCCCGGCCCCGCCGGGCCCGGACGCCTGCCTCGTCCGGTCACCCGGGCCGCTGCCCCGCACGTCAGCAGGCTGAGGACCTTTGGTGATGACGCGGACCCGTCCCGCATACGAAGATGGCCACATGTCAGACATCATCACCAGTGACAGCGCCGCACGGCTGCCCCGCCAGGTCGCGGACGCCTACGTCGACGACCTGATCGCCATCGACCCGATCACGGGCACCTATCTCGGTGTCGCCGCGAGCTCCGGCAAGCTCCCGGACCTCTCCCCCGCGGGCCGCGCGGCGGCCGCCGAACTCATCCGCACCACGCTCGCGCGGCTCGACGCCGCCGAGCAGCTGCCGGGCGCCGACAGCGATGCCGAGCGCCGCTGCGCCCGGCTGCTGCGCGAGCGGCTCACCGCCGAACTCGCCGTCCACGAAGCCGACGAGGACCTGCGCGCGGTCAGCAACATCCACTCCCCCGCGCACTCGGTCCGCGAGATCTTCTCCCTGACCCCGGCCGACACCGACGAGGACTGGGCCGCGATCGCCGAGCGGCTGCGCGCCGTACCGGCCGCGTACGCGGGCTACCGCGAGTGCCTCGCGCTCGGCCTGGAACGCGGCCTGTTCGGGAGCCCGCGCCCCACCGCCACCTTCATCGAGCAGCTCACCGCCTGGGCCGGCGAGAGCGAGAGCGAGGGGAGCCAGGGCGACGGCGACGGCGACGGCGACGGCGACGGCAAGGACGGCTACTTCGCCGAGTTCGCCGCCACCGGCCCCCAGGCGCTGCGCGCCGAGCTGGACGAGGCGGCCGCCGCCGCGACCGCCGCCGTCGTGGAACTGCGCGACTGGATGCGGGACGTGTACGCCCCCGCGGTCGAGGGCCGGCCCGACCCGGTGGGCCGCGAGCGCTACGCCCGCTGGTCGCGCTACTTCAACGGCACCGACCTGGACCTGGACGAGGCGTACGCCTACGGCTGGTCGGAGTACCACCGGCTGCTCGCCGAGATGAAGGCCGAAGCCGCCAAGATCCTGCCGGACGCGGGTCCTTGGGAGGTGCTGAAGCACCTGGACGAGCACGGCACCCACATCGAGGGCGTGGACGAGGTCCAGGCCTGGCTGCAGGGCCTGATGGACGAGGCCATCGAGAACCTCGACGGCACCCACTTCGAACTCGCCGAGCGGGTCAAGCGCGTGGAGTCGCGGATCGCCCCTCCGGGCGGCGCCGCGGCCCCGTACTACACGAACCCCTCGGAGGACTTCTCCCGTCCGGGCCGCACCTGGCTGCCGACGATGGGCCAGACGCGGTTCCCCGTCTACGACCTGGTCTCCACCTGGTACCACGAGGGCGTTCCGGGCCACCACCTCCAGCTGGCTCAGTGGACGCACGTGGCGGACCAGCTCTCCCGCTACCAGGCCAGCGTCGGCCTCGTCAGCGCCAACGCCGAGGGCTGGGCGCTGTACGCGGAGCGCCTGATGGACGAGCTGGGCTACCTCAAGGACGCCGAGCAGCGGCTCGGTTACCTGGACTGCCAGATGATGCGCGCCGCGCGGGTCATCGTGGACATCGGCATGCACCTGGGCCTGGAGATCCCGGCGGATTCGCCGTTCCACCCGGGCGAGCGCTGGACGGTGGACCTGGCGCAGGAGTTCTTCGGCCTGCACAGCGGCCGGCCGGGCGACTTCGTCGAGAGCGAGCTGACCCGCTACCTGTCGATGCCGGGGCAGGCGATCGGCTACAAGCTGGGCGAGCGCGCCTGGCTGCTGGGCCGTGACAACGCGCGGGCCGCGCACGGCGATTCCTTCGATCTGAAGGCCTGGCACATGGCGGCGCTGTCCCAGGGTTCGCTGGGCCTGGACGACCTGGTGGACGAGCTCTCGAAGCTCTGATCACCGGCGCCCGCACCTCGGACCGACGAACAGACAGACTGACACACGGACGGGCCGGCTCCCCCTCACGGAGCCGGCCCGTCCGTCCGTCCGTCCGTGCACAGGCCTGTCTTCAGCAGCCGCAGTCGTCGGAGTCCGCGGGGGCGGTCAGCGCGTCGGCCTCGGGGCGCTGCTCGCACCCCTGCACCCCGTTGACCAGGTATTTCAGCCTGTTCCGCCCGCCGTGCGGTGCCGCACCACCGAGCCTCCGCGCTGCTTGACGATCTCCAGCTGGGCCTGCACCCGGGTCCGCAGGTCGGCGACGTGGCTCACGATGCCCACGCTGCGGTCACGTTCGCGCAGCGAGTCCAGTACGTCGAGCACCTCGTCCAGTGCCTGGTCGTCGAGGCTGCCGAAGCCCTCGTCGATGAAGAGGGTGTCGAGCCGCATGCCGCCCGCCTCGTCGGTGACCACGTCGGCCAGGCCCAGCGCGAGCGCGAGCGAGGCGAAGAAGGTCTCGCCGCCGGACAGGGTGGCGGTGTCCCGCTCGCTGCCGGTCCAGGCGTCGACCACGTGCAGCCCGAGCCCGGAACGCCCCCGCCCGCTCGCCTTGGCGTCGGAGTGCAGCAGGGTGTAGCGGCCGCCCGACATGCGCAGCAGCCGTACGGTGGCCGCGGCGGCGACCTGCTCCAGCCGGGCCGCGAGCACGTAGGCCTCCAGCCGCATCTTGCGCTCGTTGTCCGCGGAGGTGCCCGCGGTGAGTCCGGCGAGCCGGGCCACTCGTTCGTAGGCCTCGCGCAGCGGTCCCAGGGAGCGCAGCTCCCGCTCGGCCTGGAGGGAGAGCACGTCGAGGTCCTTGCACCGGACCCGGGCCGCGTCCACGGCGGACCCGGCCGTACGAAGCTTCGCGGCGGCCAGCGCCGCGTACGCCTCGGCAGCCTCCGGCGCGGCCGGGGGCAGGGCCGCCGCCGCGGCCGTGTCGGCCTCGCCGAGGCGGTCGGCCAGCATGGCCTCCTCCGCCTGCCAGGCGTCCGTGCGGCGTTGGAGCGCGCTGCGTTCGTACTCGGGGAGCACGGCGTCGGCCGCCTCCTCGGTGGTGTCGAAGCCGGCCTTGAAGGCGGCGTCGGCGAGCTGGTCGTCGGCCTCCTTCAGCCGGGCGGCAGTGGTTTCGGCCCGGCGCAGCGAGGCGGCCGCCGCCGTGACCATGCGGACCCTGTCCTCCAGGACTCCGGCGCGGGCCGCGACACTGGGCGCGCCGTCCCGCACGAGGGCCAGCTCCGCTTCCAGCGAGGCCTGTTCCCGGTCGAGGGCTTCGCGGCGCGAGGCCCGCGCCGCCGCCCGGGCGTCGGCTTCGCTCCGCTCGGCGCTGCGCACGGCGTGCTCCCGCTCCGCGCGGGCCAGCCGCTCGCGGGCGGTGTGCAGTCCGGCGGCAGCGGCGTGCGCCTCGGCGTGGCGCGAACTCAGCACCGAGGTCAGTTCCAGGAGCTCGGCGGTGGTGGCGTCACCCGCGGCGGCCGCGGCCTCGGCGCGGGGCACCCCGACGGGGGCGGGCGGGCGCGCGACGCCGGCCC
>NZ_JBEXPT010000079.1:0-30470 GCF_040612195.1 Streptomyces sp. NPDC006450
CCACGGGAGCCTCGGCGGCGGGCGCCTCAGGCGCGGTGACGGCGCGGGTGGCACGGCGACGGGCACGCGGCGCGGGAGCAGCGGACTCCTCGACGACCTCGGCGGCCGGCGCGGCCACGGGAGCCTCGGCGACCGGGGCCTCAGGAGCGGTGACGGCGCGGGTCGCACGACGACGGGCACGCGGCGCGGGAGCAGCCGGCTCCTCTGCGGCCGGAGCGGCCACGGGAGCCTCGACCACGACCTCGGCGGCGGACGCCTCGGGGGCGGCCACGGCGCGGGTCGCACGGCGGCGGGTACGGGCCGGGGCGGCGGCGGGAGCGGCTTCCTCGGCGGGAGCTGCGGCCACCACGGGCGCGGGAGCGGTCTCGGCGGCGGCTACGGCGCCACCGGGCGGGCCGGCCGGCCGGGACGCGGCGCGTCGGCGCCGGCGTGGCGGCAGGTTGTCGCTCGGGCTGCCATGGTCGGCGGCGGCGTTGTTGCTGGTGTCATTTTCGTTGTTGAGCATGCGGGGTTTCTCCCGTCACGCTCCCGGGCGCCGCGGCTGACTTCCGGTCCGGCACGGCTCCGCGTAATGAGCGCGGAACCGGCCTCCGGGGCGCGTTCGCCACACGGGAGCTCAGTTCAATGGCCGCCGGTTCCGTACGTGTAGTCCGTACGGCCTGGCGGAAGTCTTCAGGTCTGTGCGCGGCCCGACCCAGGTGGCTCCCGAGTCCCAGGGCTGCGCGACGACGACGATCCCTACGCGGCGGGACCTTCCGGCGCCTTCGCGTCGGCGGAAACGGCCGCCGTGGGTGGGGCGGTCGTGACAGCCTCGCGGTCGGGCGCGAGCGGGTCGGTCACCGTGCCGGACTCCTCGTCGAAGAGCCCCTGCGCCAGCCTGGTCACCGCAGCGGGGACCGGCGGCGTTAGGTCGGCCACAGCTCGGAGACCGGACAGGACGTCGTCGGGTCGCACGGCAGGTGTCAGATGCCGAACAACCAGGCGCAGTATCGCACAAGCATTGTCCAGGGGCCTATCAGCCTCTGCGGTGGCCGTAACGGGAACCACTTCCAGGCTGACCACGGCGCCGCGCGTGTCGAAGGTGCGCATGCCGTTCTTGGTGCGGCGCTGGACCTCCACGGCCTCGGCCGCGAGGAAGGCCTCGACGGCCCGCTCGACGGCCGCGGGCTCCACGCCGTCCAGGCGCAGCTCCCACACGGAGGCCGTCAGCCGGTCGGCGAGACCGGAGGTGTGCGCTTCCACCGCGTCGATGATGTCGAGGCCGACGGGCATCGACTCGTCGAGCAGCTCGCGCAGGACCGCGGGGTCGCGGGGCTCGGCGAGGGCGATCTCCAGGTACTCGGCCTCGCTGCCGGTCCCGGTCGGGGCGGCGTTCGCGTACGAGACGCGCGGGTGCGGGGTGAAGCCCGCCGAGTACGCCATGGGCACCTCGGAGCGGCGCAGGGCCCGCTCGAAGGCGCGCTGGAAGTCCCGGTGGCTGGTGAACCGGAGGCGGCCGCGCTTGGTGTAGCGCAGACGGATGCGCTGCACCACCGGTGCGGGAGGCGGGCCTTCGGGCTGTCGCTTGCCCAGTGGTTCATCTCCTTGTGCGGGGCTCCGCGGCTCGCGCGTCGCCCTGAGGTCTGGGGGCCTGCCGGCCTCGCCTGCCCTCCGGCTCACCCCTGCTGTTTCTGGAGGGAGATCTCGGGGGCGGGCGTGTCGCCTGCGGCTCTGTTACTACCCAGAGTACGCGCCTGTGACCTCGCCGGTTCCCGGGACGGCCCCCCGAACAGCGCCCGCCGTACATCGGCCCGCGCCTCGCGCACCGCGAGGCGCGTCGTCCGCCACACCTCCGCGACCGCTCGGCCCACGGGAGCGACCGCCTGCCGGTGCACCGACCGGACCGCGCGTCGGCCTGCGGCCCAACCGGCGCGCAGCACGTTCCCGACGGGGGTGAGCACGCGTCGGCGCAGCCATCCGGCGGGCCGTACGACGGCCCACCGCCACAGCCACACCAGCCCGCGCCCCAGCGCCCGGCTCACCCGCCCGGCGAGGTGCCAGGCCCCGACGAGCAGCCCCCAGAGCGGCACGAGCAGGTACGCCCACACACCCCGCCCGACCGGCGCGAGCAGGTACCGCCACACTCCGGTCACCGCGGGCCGCACGAGATACCGCCACAGCGCGACCCACGGCCAGACGAACAGGGCCTTCGCCAGCCAGGCCACGCCGGCCGCGAGCCCCCGGGCCAGCCAGCGCAGTCCGTGCCCGACCGGGGTGAGGACGTACCGGTACAGCGCGCCGACGGGCAGCACGAGCAGGTAGCGGACCGCGCCCACGAGCAGCCGGGCGATGCCCCGGCCGGCGGGCAGCAGCCCGTACTCCCAGACCGGGACCAGCAGGTACCGCCAGAGCCCCACGCCCGCCGGCCGCAGCAGATACGCGTACGCGGCCTGCCCCACCGGGAAGGCGACGTACCGCCAAAGACCCACCCAGGGCCAGTAGAAGACCACCTTGAGCAGGGCCGCGATCAGCCACCCGGTCCCCCGCAGCACCGGCAGCACGGCCCGCTCGTGGAACCAGCGCAACCCCTGCCCGAGCGGTCCGAGGACGCTCCGGTTCAGCATCCGCGCGAAGGCGACGAGCAGGTCCCAGGCCACCCGCAGGGGCAGCACGATCAGCACCGCCACGATCTTCACGGGAATCCGCACGACCGCCACCAGGCAGCCGTCCCCCTGCGGCGCGGGCAGCGCCTTCTCCATGTCCATACCGCTAAGGACACACCACGGTCCGCGACCGTTGCACCGGAGGGGCCGCCGTCAGTCGGTGGAGCCGCGTTCGGCGGGCCGTCGCGCGCTGAACCGCGGTGCGAATGAACATGCCCCCCACCGTTCCCGGTGAGGGGCATGTACGAACCGCCAGGGCTCAGGTCACTTCACGACCGACAGCGGCAGCAGCTTCTTGCCCGTCGGGCCGATCTGGATGCTCGTGTCGAGCTGAGGGCAGACGCCGCAGTCGAAGCACGGGGTCCAGCGGCAGTCCTCGACCTCGGTCTCGTCCAGGGCGTCCTGCCAGTCCTCCCAGAGCCAGTCCTTGTCCAGGCCGGAGTCGAGGTGGTCCCAGGGAAGGACCTCCTCGTAGGTGCGCTCGCGGGTCGTGTACCAGGCCACGTCGACGCCGTAGGCGGGGAGGGTCTTCTCCGCCGCCTGCATCCAGCGGTCGTACGAGAAGTGCTCGCGCCAGCCGTCGAAGCGGCCGCCGGACTCGTACACGGCGCGGATGACGTCGCCGATGCGGCGGTCGCCGCGGGACAGGAGGCCCTCGACGATGCCGGGCTTGCCGTCGTGGTAGCGGAAGCCGATGGAGCGGCCGTACTTCTTGTCGCCGCGGAGCTTGTCGCGGAGCTTGCCCAGGCGGGCGTCCGTCTCCTCGGCCGACAGCTGCGGGGCCCACTGGAAGGGGGTGTGCGGCTTGGGGACGAAGCCGCCGATCGAGACGGTGCAGCGGATGTCGTTCTGGCCGGAGACCTCGCGGCCCTTGGCGATGACGTTGACCGCCATGTCGCCGATCTGCAGGACGTCCTCGTCGGTCTCGGTCGGCAGGCCGACCATGAAGTACAGCTTCACCTGGCGCCAGCCGTTGCCGTAGGCCGTGGCGACCGTACGGATCAGGTCCTCTTCCGAGACCATCTTGTTGATGACCTTGCGCATGCGCTCGGAGCCGCCCTCGGGGGCGAAGGTCAGTCCGGAGCGGCGGCCGTTGCGGGTCAGCTCGTTGGCCAGGTCCACGTTGAAGGCGTCCACGCGGGTCGACGGGAGGGACAGGCCCACCTTCTCGTCCGCGTAGCGGTCGGCCAGGCCCTTGGCGATGTCCGCGATCTCGGTGTGGTCCGCCGAGGAGAGGGAGAGGAGGCCGACCTCTTCGAAGCCCGTCGCCTTGAGGCCGCGCTCCACCATCTCGCCGATGCCGGTGATGCTTCGCTCCCGCACGGGGCGCGTGATCATGCCGGCCTGGCAGAAACGGCAGCCGCGGGTGCAGCCGCGGAAGATCTCCACGGACATCCGCTCGTGGACGGTCTCGGCGAGCGGGACCAGGGGCTGCTTGGGGTAGGGCCACTCGTCGAGGTCCATGACGGTGTGCTTGGACACGCGCCACGGCACGCCGGAGCGGTTGGGGACGACGCGGCCGATGCGGCCGTCCGGCAGGTACTCCACGTCGTAGAAGCCCGGCACGTACACGCCGCCGGTCTTCGCGAGGCGCAGGAGGACCTCCTCGCGCCCGCCCGGGCGGCCCTCGGCCTTCCACGCGCGGATGATCTCGGTCATGTCGAGGACGGCCTGCTCGCCGTCGCCGATGATCGCGCAGTCGATGAACTCCGCGATCGGCTCGGGGTTGAAGGCCGCGTGGCCGCCCGCGAGCACGATGGGGTGGTCGACCGTACGGTTCTTCGCCTCCAGCGGGATGCCCGCGAGGTCCAGCGCCGTCAGCATGTTGGTGTAGCCGAGCTCGGTGGAGAAGGAGAGCCCGAAGACGTCGAAGGCCCCGACCGGGCGGTGGGAGTCGACGGTGAACTGCGGCACCTTGTGCTCGCGCATCAGCTCTTCGAGGTCCGGCCACACGCTGTACGTGCGCTCCGCGAGGACTCCCTCGCGCTCGTTCAGCACTTCGTACAGGATCATGACGCCCTGGTTGGGGAGCCCGACCTCGTACGCGTCCGGGTACATGAGCGCCCAGCGGACGTCGGCGCTCTCCCACGGCTTGACCGTGGAGTTGAGCTCACCGCCGACGTACTGGATCGGCTTCTGGACGTGCGGAAGCAGGGCCTCAAGCTGAGGGAAGACCGATTCGGTCATCACGCGACTTTCGTGAAGCGGGCAGGGGGCGACTCTCAAGCGTACCCCGGGGCCCGGAGCACCCCCGCCCGCACGTTCAGCCGCGCACCGCCGCCGCCGGGCGCGCGGTGGCCGCCCACACCTGCGGCAGCTCCCGCTCGCGGCGCTCGGCCAGCGCCTCCTCGCGGCCGTAGAGCAGGCCCCAGGTGAAGGCCGACTCCCCCGCGCCCGCCGCCTGGACCGCGAGTCCGCGCAGGGCTTCCCGGGCGACGAACCCGTCCTGGTGGTCGCCGAGCAGGGTCTGGACCGCCTTGACCTCCTTGGCCAGCCGGCGCGCGGGTTTGCCGAGGGCCGGGACCGCCGCCTCGGCCGCGTACCGGGCGCGCTTGGCGGCCTTGCGGGCCTCGTGCAGGGCCACGTCCCGGCCTTCTCCCGGGTCCATGGACAGGGCGCCCTCGATCCGGCCGGTGAGGCGTTCGTAGTCTGCGAGGACCGTCGCGGGCAGCGCGGACGCGGCGGGCCGGGCGGCGGCCTTCAGCAGCGGCGGGTCGGCCAGCAGGGCGTCGAGGGCGCCCAGCAGGGCGAGGTGGCGCCGGCTGTCGAGGGCCGCCAGCGCCCCGCGGCGCGACCCGGTGCGGCGGGCGACGTTCCAGATCTTGAGGCGGCCGCGGACGGGGCCCAGCACCAGGGTGCGCGGGAGTTCGTCGAGCCGGGTCTGGATCCGCTCCAGCAGTACTTCCTGGTCGCGGTCGACGCCGAGCTCGGCGGCGAGCCAGCGCAGCTCCTCGCCGATCGGGGCGGTCTCGGCGGGGTCCAGGACCCGGCGGTAGGTCTTGAAGGCACTGCGCAGGCGCCGGGTGGCGACGCGCATCTGGTGGACGGAATCGGGCAGGCCCCGGCGTACGGCGGGGTCCTGGGCGATGAGGGTGTCGCGCTGTTCGCGCAGGTACGCGAGCACGTGCGCGCCCACCGTGTCCCCGGCCCGGCCCGGGCCGGTACCTGCCGTCCGGGCCGGGGGTTCCGCCCCGGTCTCGGTCAGTGCCCTGGCGAGCTTGGAGGGGGCGTCGCTGACCCGGAGTCCGGCCTTGCGGAAGGTCTTCTCCACAGCGTCGAGCAGCGCCGGGTCGGCGCCGTCGGCGAGCTCGACCTCCACCTCGGTCCAGGCGGCCGTGGCGTCGGCGCGCTCGGCCCGTACCGCGTCCGTGGCCAGCTCCGCGAGGAGGGTCCCGTCGGCGTCGAGGAGGTGGCTGACCTTGCGCGAGGACAGGAGCCTGACCTGGGGTTCCAGCGGGGTGTCGCGTACGCGGGAGCGCAGGAGTGCGGTCAGTGCGTCCGGGACGGTGTCGCCGAGGGGGGCGGTGATCTCGTCGCGCACGCCGGGGGCGACGGGCAGTTTGAGGTGCCAGCCGGCGTCCTTGCCGCCGGTGCGGCGCCGCAGGGTGAGCCCGTCGGCGGCGAGCCGCTGGTCGGGGGTGTCGTAGTAGACGGCGTCGAGCTCGGCCGTGCCCTGATCGGTCACGGCCGCGATGGCGGCCGTGCCCGTCAGGTCAGGTACCCCGCGTCGTCCGGCCTTGGTGGTACTGAACTCGAATTTGCGCTCGATCTCGCGTTTCGTGTCCGCCATGCCTCGAACGTAGCCCTGTACGGAATGTGGCGGGAGGGGAAACGGCGGGCGCGGCGGAAAACCGGGCCGGGAACCGACGGATCGAGCCGACCTGGGATCGAGCCGGTCTCGATCGGGCCGGCCTGGGATCGAGCCGGTCTCGGATCGAGGCGTCCTCGGGTCGACCCGGACTCGGGTCCCCGGCCTCCCGTCAAGCCGACATCGGCCTCTGCACCCTGATCGACTGGAGCAGCCCGATGGCCACCCACACGGCGAACATCGAGGATCCTCCGTAGGACACGAACGGCAGCGGGAGTCCGGCCACGGGCATGATTCCGAGGGTCATGCCGATGTTCTCGAAGGACTGGAAGGCGAACCAGGCGATGATCCCGGCGCACACGATCGTTCCGTAGAGCTCGGTCGTCTCGCGGGCGATCACGCAGGAGCGCCACAGGATGACCCCGAGCAGCACCAGGATCAGCCCGGCTCCGACGAAGCCCAGTTCCTCCCCCGCCACCGTGAAGACGAAGTCGGTCTGCTGCTCCGGCACGAACTGGCCGGTGGTCTGCGAGCCCTTGAAGAGCCCGGAGCCGGTCAGGCCGCCGGAGCCGATGGCGATGCGCGCCTGGTTGGTGTTGTAGCCGACGCCGGCCGGGTCGAGCTCGGGGTTGGCGAAGGCCGCGAAGCGGTTGATCTGGTACTCGTCGAGGATGCCGAGCTGCCAGATCAGGATGGCCCCGCCCGCGCCCGAGCCGAGCAGGCCCAGCACCCAGCGGTTTGAGGCGCCGGAGGCGAGCAGCACGCCGAGCACGATGACGACCATGACCATGACGGAGCCGAGGTCGGGCATCAGCATGACGATGCCCATCGGGGCGGCGGCGAGGCAGAGCGCCTTGACGACCGTGCGGTGGTCGGGGTGGGCCAGGTCGCCCGCGTCGACGCGGGTGGCGAGCAGCATCGCCATGCCCAGAATGATCGTGATCTTGACGAACTCGGAGGGCTGGAGCGAGAAGCCGCCGCCGATCACGATCCAGGCGTGGGCGCCGTTGATGGTGGCGCCGAGCGGGGTGAGCACGGCGAGGATCAGGACGACGGAGAGCCCGTAGAGGACCGGTACGGCGCCGCGCAGGGTGCGGTGGCCGAGCCAGATGGTGCCGATCATCAGCACGAGGCCGATGCCGGTGTTCATGGCGTGCCGGAAGAGGAAGTAGTACGGGTCCCCGTTGTTCAGCGAGGTCCGGTTGCGGGTCGCCGACCACACCAGCAGGGCGCCGATGAGGGAGAGGGCGAGCGCCGAGAGGAGTATCGGCCAGTCGAGCCGGCGCACCACGGAGTCGCGGGCGGTGAGTTTGGCCATCGCTCCCCGCTGCTCCGGCGCGTACCGGGCTACGGAGAATTTGTTGGCGGTCTGCATGTCGGTCCTCGGTACTCAGTCGTGCTGCGCGGGGCGCTGGGCGGGCGGGCCGGCAAGCGCGGGCGGCGCCAGTTCTTCCGGGGACGGCGGTACGTACGGCCGGATCTCGGGGGAATCGATGCCGCCGTCGGGGCGGATCTTGGGCAGGCTCTTCTCCGGTCCCAGCAGGAGTGCCTTCTTCGGGTCCTGGTTGCCCGCCATGTCCAGGCCGTAGATGGCGTTGTAGATGTTGCGGACGGCGGGGCCGGAGGCTCCGGAGCCGGTGCCGCCCTGGGAGATGGTCATGACGATGGTGAAGTCGTCGGTATAGGTCGCCAGCCACGAGGTGGTCTGCTTGCCGTAGACCTGGGCGGTGCCGGTCTTGGCCCGCATCGGGATCTTGTCCAGCGGCCAGCCGCCGAAGCGCCAGGCCGCGGTGCCGCCGGGCTCGACGACCATGCGCAGGCCCTTGTCGAGGTCCTTGACGGTCTTGGCGTCGATGGGCAGCCTGCCGTGCGACCTGGGCTTGATCATGTGGACGTGCTTGCCGTCGGGGCTGATCACCGCCTTGCCGACCGTGGGGTCGAAGAGGGTGCCCCCGTTGCTGATGGCGGAGTAGGCGGTGGCCATCTGGATGGGGGTGACAAGGACGTCGCCCTGGCCGATGGCGAAGTTGATGCTGTCGAACGCCTTGAGCTGGTTGCCTTCGAGGCAGCTCTCGTAGGCGATCTGCTCGACGTAGGTGCCGCCCTTCTTGCCCTGCTTGCACCAGGAGTCCTTGTTGGCCGTCCAGAAGCTCTTCTTCCACCCCCGGTCGGGGATGCGGCCGGAGACCTCGTTGGGCAGGTCGATCCCGGTCTCGGAGCCGAGGCCGAACTCGCGGGCGGTCCGGTAGAACCAGTCGTGGGCGTCCTTCTTGGGCTTGAGGCCGCCGTCCCGCTGCCACTCCTTGTGTCCGAGGGCGTAGAAGACGGTGTTGCAGGAGAACTTGAGGGCCTCGCCGAGCGTGATGGGGCCGTGCCCCTTGGACTCGAAGTTCGCGAAGCTCCGGTTGCCCATGCTGTAGGAGGCGCTGCAGTTGTACTTGTCGTCGAAGGCGTATCCGGCCCGGACGGCCGCGCTCGCCGACACCACCTTGAAGATGGAGCCCGCGGGGGCCTGGCCCTGGATGGCCCGGTTGAGCAGCGGGTAGTTGGAGTTCTCGCTGGTGAGTCGGGCGTAGTCCTTGGCGGCGATGCCGCCGACCCAGGCGTTGGGGTCGTAGTCGGGCTGGGAAGCCATCGCGACGACCCGGCCGGTCTTGGCCTCCATGACGACGACGGCGCCCGAGTCGCCCTCGTACTTGCGGCCGGTGATCTTGTCGGTCTCCTGGCGGACCGTCTTCATCGCCAGCTGGAGCTCGTACTCGGCGACGGACTGGACCCGGGCGTCGATGCTGGTGATGAGGGTGGATCCGGGCACACCCGGGTCGGACTCGGTCTGGTGCATGACCCGGCCGAGGTTGTCCACCTCGTAGGAGGTGACCATCGCCTTGCCGCGCAGGTACTTGTCGTAGGTGCGCTCGATCCCGGAGCGGCCGATCTGGTCGGAGCGCAGGTGCGGGGAGTCGGTGTCCTTGGCCTTCTGGATCTCCTCGTCGGTGACCGGCGAGAGGTAGCCGAGCACCTGGGAGGTACGGGCCCCGCCGGGGGCGGGGTACCGGCGGATGGCGACGGGTTCGGCGGTGATGCCGGGGAACTCCTCGGGGCGTTCGCGCAGTTGCAGGGCCTGCTGCGTGGTGGCGTCGAGGGTGATGGGAATCGGCTGGTACGGGGAGCCGTTCCAGCAGGGCGCGGGGGTCTGGGAGTCGCAGAGGCGGACCTTCTCCATGACCTCCTTGGGGGTCATGTCCAGGACGCCGGCGAGGCGGGTCATGACGCCCCGGCCCCGGTCCTTCATCTTCATCAGCGCCGTGCGGCTGGTGGAGACGACCAGGCGGGTCTCGTTGTCGGCGAGGGCGACGCCCCGGGCGTCGAGGATCGTCCCGCGCACGGCGGGCTGGACGACCCGCTGGACGTGGTTGCTCTTCGCCTCGTGGTAGTACTCGGCGCCGTTGCGGATCTGGAGGTACCAGAGCCGCCCGCCGAGGGTGAGGAACATCGAGCAGACGAGAACCTGGATGATCACGAGCCGGATCTGCACCCGGGAGGTACGGCCGGTCTCCGGAATGTTGGTCACGTGGACTCCTCCCTCACAGTTTCTTGACGCTCTTCACACCCTTGATTCCCTTGACGCCCTTTATCCGGCCGGCCCGGTTGGCCCGGCTGCGGGCCGTCTTCATCCGCAGGCCGCCGCGCTGGCTGCCGATCCGCAGTCCGGTGCCGCCGGCCAGCCAGCCGGAGGCGATGTCCTTGCCCACGGGCGGGCCGCCGTTGGCCTCGACGGCCATCGGGTCGTTCTCCGCGCGGCGGGCCAGGGCCATGATGAACGGCACGGTGAAGGGGGCGAGCAGCAGGTCGTAGAGGACCGCGGTGAACAGCAGTCCGGTCAGCCCCACGTGACGGGCCGCGGTGTCGCCGACCAGGGCGCCGACGCTCGCGTAGAGCAGGGTGGAGGCGAAGGCGGCGCCGACGACCGTGAGCATCGGGCCCCAGGCGGAGCGGAACCGTCCGGTGTCGGGGCGGACGAGGCCGGCGACGTAGCCGATGACGCAGAGCACGAGCGCGTAGCGGCCGGCGGCGTGGTCGGCGGGCGGGGCCAGGTCGGTGAGGAGGCCGGCGGCGAAGCCGATGAGGGCACCGCTGACGCACCCGTACACGAGTGCGAGGGCGACGACGGTGAGGAGGACCAGGTCGGGGACGGCTCCGGGGAGTTGGAGGCGGCCCAGGACGGAGACCTGGACGACCAGGGCGACCACGACGAGCGTGCCCGAGAGCAGGATCCGGTTGAAACGCATGATGATCGGCTCCTAGTCCTCGGCCGGCTTGCCGGACGCGGACGCGCCGGGCGACGGGGTGACCGTGACGGTGACCGTCGGGGTGGGCTTGGGTGCCTCGGGTTTGGGCGGCAGCACGGCGTCGCGCGGGTCCTCCCGCGGGGGCATGACCACGACGCCGACGATGTCCAGGCGGGAGAAGCCGACGAAGGGGCGGACCCAGACGGTCCGGGTCAGGTCGCCGCGCGAGGGGTCCACCTTGATCACCTCGCCGATCGGGACGCCGGGCACGAAGGGCTTGTTGCCGCGCGAGCCGAAGGTGACGAGCCGGTCGCCGGTGTTGATCTTGGCCTTGCCGTTGAGCATCTGCACGGAGAGCTCCCGGTCGCCCTGACCGGTGGCGAAGCCGAGTTCGCCGGTCTTCTCCAGGCGGGTGCCGACGGTGAAGTCGGGGTCGTTGGCGAGGACCACGGTGGCGGTGTCGGGGCCGACGGTGGCGACGCGGCCGACGAGTCCGTCCCCGTTCAGGACGGTCATGTCGCGCTCGATGCCGTCCTTGCTGCCCGCGTCGATGGTGACGGTCCAGGAGAAGCCCTGGGCCGCTCCTATGGCGATGACCTCGGCGCCCTTGATGGCGTACTGGCCCGCGCCCGCCCGCTTGAGCATCTCGTCGAGCTCGCGGATCCGGCTGCGGGTCTGGTCGTCGCTGCCCAGCTTGGCCTTGAGCGCCGCGTTCTCGCGCTCCAGCGTCGCGATGCGGTTGTGCCGCTCGCCGGAGTCCCGTACCGCCCCTATGGCGTTGGCGACCGGGTCGACCCCTTGCGCCACGCCCTTCTCGACCGGCCCGAAGACCGCTGCGGCGGCCTGTCGGGCACCGTCGACCGGAGACTCCTCACCCGTCCTGATGTCCACCGTGATCAAAGCGAACGCGATGGCGATCAGAAGTACCAGGAGCAGCCGGCTTTCTCGTGTGTCCCTCACGTGCGGCGGCCGTGCCTTCCTCATAGATACCCGTGCGGCGGAGCCGCTCCGGTGGAGCCGGTGCTCGCACCGGGCCGTGCGGCGAAGCCGCTCCGGTGGAGCCGGGGCTCGCACCGGACCTTGCCTGTATATCAACGATCCGCCGCACGGGCCCGGTAGCACCCGTACGGCGGATCATTTGCGTTCCACCGCCGCGCGGCGGGCCGGATCAGCGTCGCGGCTGGGCGTCCAGGACCTGCTGGAGCGCCTCGAACTCCTCTACGCACTTGCCGGATCCGAGCGCGACGGAGTCGAGCGGGTCCTCGGCGATGTGGATCGGCATGCCCGTCTCGCGGCGCAGCCGCTCGTCGAGGCCGCGGAGCAGGGCGCCGCCTCCGGTCAGGACGATGCCACGGTCCATGATGTCGCCGGAGAGCTCCGGCGGGCACTTGTCGAGGGTGGTCTTGACGGCGTCGACGATGGCGTTGACCGGCTCCTCGATCGCCTTGCGGACCTCGGCGGCCGAGATCACGACGGTCTTGGGCAGGCCCGAGACCAGGTCGCGGCCGCGGATCTCGGTGTGCTCGTCCTTGTCGAGGTCGTAGGCCGACCCGATGGTGATCTTGATCTGCTCGGCGGTGCGCTCACCGAGGAGGAGCGAGTACTCCTTCTTGATGTGCTGGATGATCGCGTTGTCGAGCTCGTCGCCGGCCACCCGGATGGACTGTGCCGTGACGATTCCGCCGAGGGAGATGACGGCCACCTCGGTGGTGCCGCCGCCGATGTCCACGACCATGTTGCCGGTGGCTTCGTGGACGGGCAGGCCCGCTCCGATGGCGGCGGCCATCGGCTCTTCGATGATGTGCACCTGGCGGGCGCCGGCCTGCGTGGACGCCTCGATGACGGCGCGGCGCTCCACTCCCGTGATGCCGGAGGGTACGCAGACCACGACGCGCGGGCGGGCCAGGTAACGGCGCTTGTGGATCTTGAGGATGAAGTACCGGAGCATCCGCTCGGTGATCTCGAAGTCGGCGATGACGCCGTCCTTGAGAGGCCGCACGGCGACGATGTTGCCGGGCGTGCGCCCGATCATCTTCTTGGCTTCGGAGCCGACCGCCAGGATGCCACCGGTGTTCGTGTTGATGGCGACCACGGACGGCTCGTTCAGGACGATTCCCCGGCCCCTCACGTACACCAGCGTGTTGGCGGTCCCGAGGTCGATCGCCATGTCACGGCCGATGAACGACATGTTGTTCCCCTTGTTCCCCATGAGGAGCGTCTGGCCTTCCAGTTGATAGCGGCTGCTGTCAGGTCGGCGAGGTGGGTGTGTGGGTGGAGGCCCCATCGTAGTGCCGCAAGTACGGGCACCGCGCGACGGGACTCCGGTAAGCCCGCCGGAACGGATACCCGCCCCCTTAGTGGTGACGTCGTGTCCTGTCCATGCGTTCCCGGATGTGCCCGGTAATACCGGAGGGCGACCGAAATTACTTCGGTCGCCCCAGGTCATGAGCGCTATTCGGCTGATGTTGCGTCAGAAAAGAGTGATCACAGCGCCGGGAAGAACAGCTTCAGCTCCCGCTCCGCGGACTCCTCGGAGTCCGAGGCGTGGATCAGGTTCTCCCGGGTGACGGTACCGAAGTCACCCCGGATGGAGCCGGGCGCGGCGGCAATCGGGTCAGTGGGTCCGGCCAACTGGCGGACACCCTCGATCACGCGCTCCCCTTCGACGACCAGGGCCACGACCGGGCCGCCGGCCATGAAGCCCATGAGGGGCTCGTAGAAGACCTTGCCCTTGTGCTCGCCGTAGTGCGCTTCCAGGGTCTCCTGGTCCAGCGTGCGCAGCTCCAGCGCGGGGATGGTCCAGCCGGCCTTCCGCTCGATGCGGCCGACGATCTCGCCGATCAGGCCGCGACGGACGGCGTCGGGCTTGAGGAGGACGAGCGTGCGCTGGGTCATGTGGGTAACTCCTTGCGGCAAACGGGTGCGGTCCGACGAGGCTACAGGGGCCCGGGCCCCCGCCGAACGGGGCCTTCCCGGGCCGCGCTGCGGCTCCGGCGCGCTACGCCTCGGTGGGGGCGGCGGCCTGAGCCTCCGCCTGGGCGGCCCAGCGGGCCTTGATCTCGTCGATGCGGCGGCCGTAGTGGACCGAGCACCACCACAGACCGGCGAACACCACGCCCAGGATGAACATCATCGGCACGACGAAGCCGCTCAGCACGAGCCCGATCTGCAGGACCCAGCCGATCTGGACGGCCCCGGGGCGCGAGAGCATCCCGCACAGCAGCACCGACACCAGCATCGCGATCCCGCAGACCGTCCAGACCGTGGCCTGGCTCAGATCGCCCTTCATCGCGACCAGTCCGGCGAAGCCGATCACGAAGAACTCGCCGATCAGCGTCGAAGCACACAGCGTGCGCATCCCCTCAGCCCCTCTTCAGCAGCATGCGGGCCTCGCCCACCGTGATGACGGACCCGGTCACCAGGACCCCGGCCCCTCCGTACTCCGCTTCTTCCTCCGCCAGCGTGATCGCCGCCTCGATGGCGTCGTCCAGCCGCGGCTCCACCTGCACCCGGTCGGCGCCGAAGACCTCGACCGCGATGGCCGCCAGGTCATCGGCCGACATCGCCCGGTGGCTGGTGTTCTCCGTGACCACGACCTCCGCGAAGATCGGCTCGAAGGCCTCGAAGACCCCGCGCGCGTCCTTGCCCTCGCTCGCGGCCACGACCCCGACCAGCCGGCTGAAGCCGAAGGCCTCGGTCACCGCCTCCGCGGTGACCTGCGCCCCGGCCGGGTTGTGCGCCGCGTCCAGGACCACCGTCGGGCTGCGCCGCACGACCTCCATCCGGCCGGGCGAGGTCACCGAGGCGAAGGCCTTCCGTACGGTCTCCACGTCCAGGGCACGCGCGTGGTCGGCGCCGATCCCGAAGAAGGCCTCGACCGCGGCCAGCGCCACCGCCGCGTTGTGCGCCATGTGGGCGCCGTGCAGCGGCAGGAAGATGCCGTCATACTCGCCGCCCAGCCCGCGCAGCGTCAGCTGCTGCCCGCCCACCGCGACCTCGCGGGTGACGACGCCGAACTCCATGCCCGCGCGAGCCACGGTCGCGTCGACCTCCACGGCCTTCTTCAGCAGCACCTGCGCCGCGTCCACCGGCTGCTGCGCCAGGATCACGGTGGCGCCCTGCTTGATGATGCCGCCCTTCTCCTGCGCGATCTCGCCGGTGGTGGAGCCGAGCCGGTCCGTGTGGTCCAGGCTGATGGGGGTGACCACGGCGACCGCGCCGTCGATGACGTTGGTGGCGTCCCAGGTGCCGCCCATGCCCACCTCGACCACGGCCGCGTCGACGGGCGCGTCCGCGAAGGCCGCGTAGGCCATGCCGGTGAGGACCTCGAAGAACGAGAGCCGGATCTCCTCGGCCGCGTCCACCATGTCCACGTACGGCTTGATGTCCTCGTAGGTCTCGATGAACCGCTCGGCGGTGATCGGCGCCCCGTCCAGGCTGATCCGCTCGGTGACCGACTGCACGTGCGGGCTGGTGTAGCGCCCGGTGCGCAGCTCGAAGGCGTTCAGCAGCGCCTCGATCATGCGGGAGGTGCTCGTCTTGCCGTTGGTGCCGGTGACGTGGATGGAGGGGTACGCGCGCTGCGGCTCGCCCAGGACGTCCATGAGCGCGGCGATTCGGGTGACGGACGGCTCCAGCTTGGTCTCGCCCCAGCGGCCGGCCAGTTCCTGCTCCACCTCCCGCAGCGCCTTGGCCACCTCGGGGTCGGCGGGCTCCTCGGGTACCGGGTCGCCCTGGGGCGGACCGGCCTGCGTGCGCAGGGTGCGGCTGCCCGCCTCGATCACCGCCAGGTCGGGGTCGCGGTCGGACTCTTCCGCCACGATCTGGTCGAAGGCGTCGAAGTTGTCATCGTGGCTCTCGGGCTGCTGCTCACTCACGGGACCAGTCTACGGACGAGGGCCGGGAGGACTTTCGGCCCGGTCCTTTCGGGACCTTCGGCGAGGGGCGCGACCTGATCGTTATGCAAGCCTTGCGGGCAGGAGATTGGGGAACAAATGCCGCAGGCCAGCACCAACAAGACAGCTTCCAGCCGCGACATAGGGATAGACCTGGGAACCGCCAACACCCTCGTCTACGCACGGGGGCACGGCATCGTCCTCAATGAGCCGTCCGTGGTGGCCGTCAAGGCGGGCACCACCACCGCTCTGGCCGTGGGGACCGAGGCCAAGGAGACCATCGGCCGCACCCCCGGCTCCATCACCGCGATCCGCCCCCTCAAGGACGGCGTGATCTGCGACTACGAGGCCGCCGAGGAGATGATCCGCCACTTCGTCCGCAAGGCCGTGCCCGGCCGCCGGGTCCGCACCCGCATGGTGATCTGCGTACCGTCCGGGGTCACCCAGGTGGAGCGGCGGGCCATCATCCACGCCTCCACCCGGGCCGGCGCCCGGACCGTGCACCTGATCGAGGAACCGATGGCCGCGGCGATCGGCGCCGGGCTTCCGGTCTCCGAACCGCGCGGCTCGATGGTCGTCGACATCGGCGGCGGCACCTGCGAGGTCGCGGTCATCTCGCTGGGCGGCATCGTCACCTCCCGGTCGCTGCGGGTCGCCGGCGACCGGATGGACGCCGCGATCACCGACTGGGTCCGCAAGGAGCACTCCCTGCTCATCGGCGACCGCACCGCCGAGGATCTCAAGATCGCCATCGGCTCGGCGTGGCCGGTGCCGGACCGGCCGGAGCTGGAGAGCGCCACCTTCACGGTGCGGGGCCGCGAGAAGGTCGGCGGCATGCCCCAGACGCTCCGGCTCGACGCACGCGACGTACGGGCCGCCCTCGACGAGCCGGTGGAGGCGATCATCGCGGCGGTCCGCACCACCCTGGAGGAATGCCCGCCCGAACTGTCCGGCGACGTCATGGAGCACGGAATCGTCCTGACCGGAGGCGGCGCGCTGCTGCCGGGCCTGGACCTGCGGATGGCCTCCTCGACGGGGATCCCGGTCTTCGTCGCGGACGACCCGCTGGACTGCGTGGCCCTGGGCTCGGGCCGCTGCGTGGAGGACATGGACGCGCTCAGCAGCCTGCTGGCACCGGCCAGGGGGTAGCCCCAGGGGGCGCCGGCGCGCTCAGCCCTTCGGGAGGGTCGCGAAGACCTCGTACGCGTCCTGCGTGCGCGTCGCCGTGAGGGTGCCGCCCAGGCTGCGCACGCGCTCGGACATGCTCGCCGTGCCCGAGCCCGCCGAGACGGGGGCCCTGGTCGGATTGCGCTGCGCCAGCCCGTTGCGGACGGCGATCCGCAGCTGCGGCCCGTCCGCGGTGATGGACACCTCGATGGTCTCCCCGCGCGCGTGCTTGGCGGCGTTGGTCAGGCATTCCTGCACCACCCGGTAGACCGCGGCCTGGCGCAGCGGCGACAGCCCGTGGACGGCCGGGTCCAGGTCGAGCCGTACGGGCGAACCCGCGCGCCCGCTCTCCCGCGCGAGCGCCGCCAGCCCGTCCACGCCGGGGGTGGCCGGCCGCTCCCCGCGCTGCACGATGATCTCGTTGAGCACCAGGTGGGCCCGGCGGGCGGTGTCGGCGAGCTCTTCGAAGTCCTTCGCGTACGCCGTCTCCCGCGTCCGCATCGACAGCACCTCGGAGCGGACCGTGAGCAGGGTCAGCTCGCGGCCGACGAAGTCGTGGACGTCGCGGGCGACGGAGGTCCGCTCCTGCTGGACGGCCTGCAGGACGGCGGACTCGGCGCGCCGGGTGTCGAGCTCGCGCACGAGGTCGTGCCGGTAGGCGGCGATGCCCACGGCCGAGGCGAGCACCCCGATGGGCACGACCAGGCCGAGGAAGGAACTGAGCGACTCGGCCCGGGCCAGCGGCCAGCCCGGGACGGTGCAGAACAGGAGGACCGCGAAGGCGAGGTAGACCAGGGTGGCGAGGACGCCGGCGCGGCGCCCGCGGAAGCGGCCCACCGAGTACAGCGCGAACTGGATCAGGGTCAGCTCGTGCAGCCAGCCGATGAAGAGCAGTGCGGCGAGGAACGAGACCCAGGGCAGCCGGCGCCGCACCAGCAGCGTGGAGCAGCCGAGCGCCAGCACGACCGCGGCGGCGGGCCCGCTCAGGGAGTTGTCGGCGGCGGCCAGGCCCGGCAGGTCGAGCGCCATCAGGCCCAGGCAGCCGAGAGCCGCGAGCAGGTCCATCGCGCGCGGCGAACCGGCCCAGCCCTGCGCGAGCCGGCGGCCGAAGGCCAGGAGCCGGTGGTGCGCCGAGAGGGCGGGCGTGACGTGCATGCCCTCCATCATCCGTGCTCGGCACCCGCGGATCCGGGCCGCCAGGACCCGAGAAAGCGTGATTTAGGGCACTTCGGACAGGTCGGAGGTCCCCGGCCCGGAGGCCTTCCCTCTCTACCCGGGGCCGCTCGCAGGCTCGTAGCGTCGGGAGAATGACCACCCACCGGGGAACGACGACCCATCGGGGAACGGCCGGCCATCGGGGAACCGCCACCCCACGGGGAACAGCCGCCCCACGGGGAACAGCCGCCCCGCAGGGCACCGCCCTGCTCCTGCTGATCGGCGGCCTCATCGGCGCCCTCGCCTCCGGCGTCCTCACCTACGACCGCATCCGCACCCTGGAGGACCCGCTCTTCACCCCGGGCTGCAACGTCAACGCGGTGCTGAGCTGCGGCGACGTGATGACCACCTGGCAGGGCAACCTCCTCGGCTTCCCCAACATGCTGCTCGGCCTCGCCGGCTTCGCGGCCCTCGCCGGACTGGGTACGGCCCTGGTCGCCGGGGCGGTGCTCCCCCGGTGGCTGTGGCGCGGGCTGTGGGCCGGGATCACGGCCGGGTTCGCCTTCACGGTGTGGCTGATCAGCCAGTGCCTGTACGTGATCGGGGCCCTGTGCCCCTGGTGCATGGCCGTCTGGGCGGTGATGATCCCGCTGTTCTGGTACGTCACCCTCCACCTGGCCCCGGCCGGCTCCCGGCTCCGGGCGGTCCCGCACTGGCTGGTGCCCCTGGGCGCGTACGGCGTGGTCGCGGTGCTCGTCCTGTCGAAGTTCGGTGCCCGGCTGCTGTGACGCCGGGCCCCTTCCGGGGAACGGATACCGCGAAGGCCCCCACGTCGACCGACGGCGTGGGGGCCTTCGCTTGCGTCCTACGGGCGCCGTCAGGCGGCGGGCAGCGTCTCCAGCTGGGACGTCAGCCGGGCGATGTCCGCCTCGGCCTTGGCCAGCCGGCCCTTGATCTTGTCCACGACGTTGTCGGGGGCCTTGGCGATGAACGCCTCGTTCCCGAGCTTCGCCTCGGCCTGCTGCTTCTCCTTCTCGGCGGCGGCCAGGTCCTTGCTCAGCCGCTTGCGCTCCGCCTCCACGTCGATGGTGCCCGACAGGTCGAGCGCGACGGTGGCGCCGGCGACCGGCAGGGTCGCGGTGGCGCTGAAGGCATCGCCCTCCGGCTGGAGGCGCAGCACCTGGCGGATCGCGGCTTCGTGGGCGGCCAGCGTGGTCGCGGACAGGTCCAGGCGGGCCGGGACCTTCTGCTTGTCGTCCAGGCCCTGCTCCTTGCGGAACCGGCGGACCTCGCGGACCAGGCCCTGGATGCCCTCGATCTCGGCCTTGGCGGCCGCGTCGCGGAAGCCGCTGTCCTTCGGCCAGTCGGCGATCACGAGGGACTCGCCGCCGGTCAGCGTGGTCCACAGGGTCTCGGTGACGAAGGGGACCACCGGGTGCAGCAGGCGCAGCATGACGTCGAGGACCTCTCCGAGGACCCGCGCGGAGGCCTTGGCCGGCTCGCCGCCCGCGAAGAAGGTCGTCTTCGACAGCTCGACGTACCAGTCGAAGACCTCGTCCCACGCGAAGTGGTAGAGCGCCTCGCTGAGCTTCGAGAACTGGTAGTCCTCGTAGAAGGCGTCGGCCTGCGCGACCGTCTCGTTCAGCCGGGACAGGATCCAGCGGTCGGTCGCCGACATCTCCCCGACCGACGGCAGGTCGCCCTCGATCGTGGCGCCGTTCATCATCGCGAAGCGGGTCGCGTTCCAGATCTTGTTGGCGAACTTGCTGGAGGCCTGGACCCAGTCCTCACCGATCGGGACGTCGACACCCGGGTTGGCGCCGCGCGCCAGGGTGAAGCGGACCGCGTCGGAGCCGTACTTGTCCATCCAGTCCAGCGGGTTGACCGCGTTGCCGAAGGACTTCGACATCTTCTTGCCGCGCTCGTCGCGGACCATGCCGTGCAGGGCGATGGTGTGGAACGGCGGGGTGCCGTCCATCGCGTACAGGCCGAACATCATCATCCGGGCGACCCAGAAGAAGAGGATGTCGTAGCCGGTGACCAGGACGGCGTTCGGGTAGAACTTCGCCAGGCTGTCGGTCTGCTGCGGCCAGCCGAGCGTGGAGAACGGCCACAGGCCGGAGGAGAACCAGGTGTCCAGGACGTCGGTGTCCTGGGTCCAGCCCTCGCCGCTCGGCGGCTGCTCGTCGGGGCCGACGCAGACGATCTCGCCGTTCGGGCCGTACCAGACGGGGATGCGGTGGCCCCACCACAGCTGGCGCGAGATGCACCAGTCGTGGAGGTTGTCGACCCAGTCGAAGTAGCGCTTCTCCATCTCCTGCGGGTGGATCTTGACCTGACCGTCGCGGACCGCGTCACCGGCGGCCTTGGCGAGCGGGCCGACCTTGACCCACCACTGGAGCGACAGGCGCGGCTCGATGGTGGTCTTGCAGCGCGAACAGTGGCCGACGGAGTGCGTGTACGGGCGCTTCTCGGCGACGATCCGGCCCTCGGCGCGCAGCGCGGCGACGATGGCGGAACGTGCCTCCAGGCGGTCCAGGCCCTGGAAGGGGCCGTGGACGGTGATGACGGCGTGCTCGTCCATGACGGCGAGGTTGGGCAGGCCGTGGCGCTGGCCGATCTCGAAGTCGTTGGGGTCGTGCGCCGGGGTCACCTTGACCGCTCCGGTGCCGAACTCCGGGTCGACGTGCTCGTCGGCGACGACCGGGATGCGGCGGCCGGTGAGCGGCAGCTCGATCTCGGTGCCGACGAGGTGCTTGTAGCGCTCGTCGCCGGGGTGGACGGCAACAGCCGTGTCACCCAGCATCGTTTCGGCGCGGGTCGTCGCGACGACGATGGAGGCGTCGCCCTCGCCGTAGCGGATCGAGACGAGCTCGCCCTCGTCGTCCTGGTACTCGACCTCGATGTCGGAGATCGCGGTGAGGCAGCGCGGGCACCAGTTGATGATGCGCTCGGCGCGGTAGATCAGCTCGTCGTCGTAGAGCTTCTTGAAGATGGTCTGGACGGCCTCGGACAGGCCCTCGTCCATGGTGAAGCGCTCGCGCGACCAGTCGACGCCGTCGCCGAGGCGGCGCATCTGGCCGGAGATCTGGCCGCCCGACTCGCCCTTCCACTGCCAGACGCGCTCGACGAAGGCCTCGCGGCCCAGGTCGTGGCGGGACTTGCCCTCCTTGGCGAGCTCGCGCTCGACGACGTTCTGGGTGGCGATGCCCGCGTGGTCCATGCCGGGCTGCCACAGGGTCTCGTAGCCCTGCATGCGCTTGCGGCGGGTGATGGCGTCGATCAGCGTGTGCTCGAAGGCGTGCCCCAGGTGGAGGCTTCCGGTGACGTTCGGCGGCGGGATGACGATGGCGAAGGGAGGCTTGTCGCTCTTCTCGTCGGCCTCGAAGTACCCACGCTCTACCCAGCGCTCGTAGAGCTTCCCCTCTACATCGGCCGGCGCGTACGAAGTCGGCAGTTCGGAGTAGGGGCTGCTGGGTGTCTGCGTGTTCTCGGTCACGAGCCACAGTTTAGAGCGGTAACAGTCCAGTCATGAAACCGGCTTTCCCAGGACCCGGCGCCCTGAGCACCTCCGGCTTCCGCCAGGATGTGTGGGACGCATAAACAACCTCATGGGGGGACGCGGGATGAGCTACAACCAGCCGGGACCGTACGGGGGCCAGCAGCCGCAGCAGCCGGGGCCCTACGGGCAGCAGCCGCAGCAGCCGGGCCCGTACGGACAGCAGCCCGGGCCCTACGGCCAGCAGCCGGGGTACGGATACCCGCAGCAGGCCCCCCAGGGAGTCCCGCAGCAGGGCTACCCGCAGCAGCAGCCCGGCTACCCGCCCCAGCAGCAGCCCCCGTACGGCGGCTACCCGCAGCAGCCCCCGTACGGCGGCGGGGTGCCCCCGCAGCCGAAGAAGTCGAAGGCCGGCGTGATCATCGCGGTGGTCCTGGCGGTGGCCGTGATCGGCGGCGGCGCGTACTGGTTCCTGGGCTCGAGCGCCGGCAACGGTGACGTCTCCGCCTCCACCAAGGGCTACAAGATCGTCCCGCCGGCGACGGTGAACGACTTCAAGAAGAGCGCCAAGAGCAGCAGCTCGGACAACAAGATGGACGACAAGGAGAAGAAGGAGACCGAGGCGATCGGCATCAAGAACCCGACCAAGGTCGGCCAGGGCTACGAGATCTCCGACCCGGCCAAGCCGCTGGAGTCCAAGTCCCTCAGCTTCTCCGGGTTCTACGGCGAGATCGCGGACCCGGCGAAGACCCTCGACGCCTCGTTCGCGATGATCAGGGCTGCCAGCCTGGAGGAAAAGGACAAGGACGCCGACGTCCAGCTCATCGGCTCCCCCGAGACCTTCAAGCCGGCCGGGTTCAGCGGCGCGCTGATGAAGTGCCAGGAGATGAAGATCGTCTCCAAGAAGCCCTCCACCAACCCGCTGGAGCCCAAGGAAGTCACGTTCCCGATGTGCATCTGGACGGACTACAGCACCATGGGCGTGACCACGAGCATCGACATCGCCAAGATGATGACCGGCGGCAAGGGCTACACCCTCGCCCAGACCGCCGAGCTGAACGCGAAGCTCTACAACACGGCGCGCGTCAAGAACTAGCCGCCCGCACCCACCACATGAGGAAGGGCGCCCCCGCTCCGGGGGCGCCCTTCCTCATGTCCGCGTGTCCTGCCGAATGCTTACGCCGACTTCTCGTGCGGGCCCTGGTCCTTCGGGACGATCCGCGGGACAAGCGTCGGGTTGACGTTGGAGCGGACCACGTCCGAGGTGATGACCACGCGGGCCACGTCCTTGCGGGACGGGACCTCGTACATCACCGACATCAGGACCTCTTCCATGATGGCGCGCAGGCCTCGCGCGCCGGTCTGGCGCAGGATCGCCTGGTCGGCGATGGCTTCGAGGGCCTCGCGCTCGAAGTCCAGCTCCACGCCGTCGAGTTCGAACAGCCGCTGGTACTGCTTCACCAGGGCGTTGCGCGGCTCGATGAGGATCTGGAGTAGGGCCTCGCGGTCCAGGTTGTGGACCGAGGTGATGACGGGCAGACGTCCGATGAACTCGGGGATCATCCCGAACTTCACCAGGTCCTCCGGCATGACCTCCTGGAACTGGTTGCTCGCCTCGATCTCGCGCTTCGAGCGGATGGTCGCCCCGAAGCCGATGCCCTTGGCGCCGGCGCGGGACTCGATGATCCGCTCCAGGCCGGAGAAGGCGCCGCCCACGATGAACAGCACGTTCGTCGTGTCGATCTGGATGAATTCCTGGTGCGGGTGCTTGCGGCCGCCCTGCGGCGGAACGGAAGCGGTGGTGCCTTCCAGGATCTTCAGGAGGGCCTGCTGCACGCCCTCGCCGCTCACGTCGCGCGTGATCGACGGGTTCTCGCTCTTACGGGCGACCTTGTCGATCTCGTCGATGTAGATGATCCCGGTTTCGGCCTTCTTGACGTCGTAGTCGGCCGCCTGGATCAGCTTGAGTAGGATGTTCTCGACGTCCTCGCCGACGTACCCGGCCTCCGTGAGCGCCGTCGCGTCCGCGATGGCGAACGGGACGTTGAGCATGCGGGCGAGCGTCTGGGCCAGCAGCGTCTTGCCCGAGCCCGTGGGGCCGAGCAGGAGGATGTTGGACTTCGCGAGCTCGATCGCGTCGTCCCGGCCCGTCCCGCCGCCGTTCTCGCCGGCCTGGACGCGCTTGTAGTGGTTGTACACCGCGACGGAGAGCGCCTTCTTCGCCGGCTCCTGGCCGACGACGTAGCTCTCCAGGAACTCGTAGATCTCACGGGGCTTGGGAAGTTCTTCCCAGCGGACCTCGGAGGTCTCCGCGAGTTCCTCTTCGATGATCTCGTTGCAGAGGTCGATGCACTCGTCGCAGATGTACACACCGGGTCCCGCGATGAGCTTCTTCACCTGCTTCTGGCTCTTTCCGCAGAACGAGCACTTGAGCAGGTCGCCGCCGTCACCGATGCGTGCCACGAGGTGCTTCCCCTTCGCCTGGGAGACGCCTGGTTCAGCGCTCCTGGTGCCTCATATCCGACGGTACCTTGCCGGGGGCCCCGTGCGGGGCCCCCTTGACGTGGTTCACATCGCCCAATCCGGCGAGGTGCCCGCGCCAACTGGCGGCAAGGATCAGTTCGAAGTCTTACGGGTCGCGACGACCTGGTCGATCAGGCCGTACGCCAGCGCGTCCTGAGCCGTGAGGATCTTGTCGCGCTCGATGTCGTCGCGGATCTTCTCGATCGGCGTCGAGGAGTGCGTGGCCAGCATGGTCTCCAGCTGGTCGCGCATGCGCAGGATCTCGTTGGCCGCGATCTCCAGGTCGGAGAGCTGCTCGCGTCCGGTGCCGCCCGAGGGCTGGTGGATCAGCACGCGGGCGTTCGGCAGCGCCATGCGCTTGCCGGGCGCACCGGCGGCGAGCAGGACGGCGGCGGCGGAGGCCGCCTGGCCCATGCAGACCGTCGAGATGTCCGGCTTCACGAACTGCATCGTGTCGTAGATCGCCGTCAGCGCGGTGAAGGAGCCGCCGGGGCTGTTGATGTACAGGTAGATGTCGCGGTCCGGGTCCATCGACTCCAGGCACAGCAGCTGCGCCATGACGTCGTTGGCGGAGGCGTCGTCGATCTGCACGCCGAGGAAGATGATGCGCTCCTCGAAGAGCTTCGCGTACGGGTCGTACTCGCGCACGCCCTGCGAGGTGCGCTCCACGAAGCGCGGCACGACGTAGCGGTTGTCCACCGGCGCGCCGGTGTAGAGGCCGCTCGCGGGAGAAAGGTTGTTCATGTGCATCTGGGTGTTCACCATCCTGGTGGCGTTCTGCGGGCTGAGGCTTGCCTGGTGCGGGCGGGCGTACGAGCCCCCGTGCGGGATCCCGTACGCCGGGCCGGGGCCGGGAATCAGGCCCCGGTGCCGCCGCCGCCCGGGACCAGCGACGCGGCGGAGATGATCTCGTCGATGAGGCCGTAGTCCTTGGCCTCCTGCGCCGTGTACCAGCGGTCGCGGTCGCCGTCGCGGATGATCGTCTCCACGGTCTGGCCGGAGTGGTGCGCGGTGATCTCAGCCATGCGCTGCTTCGTACGCAGCAGGTACTGGGCCTGGATCTTGATGTCCGATGCGGTGCCACCGATACCGGCGGAGCCCTGGTGCATCAGGATGTCGGTGTTCGGAAGCGCGAAGCGCTTGCCCGGGGTACCGCCGGTGAGCAGGAACTGGCCCATGGAGGCCGCCATGCCCATACCGATGGTGACGACGTCGTTCGGGATGTACTGCATGGTGTCGTAGACCGCCATGCCGGCCGTCACGGAGCCACCGGGGCTGTTGATGTACAGGTAGATGTCCTTCTCCGGCTCGGCGGCCAGGAGGAGGAGCTGCGCGGTGATCTTGTTGGCGATGTCGTCGTCGACCTGCTGGCCGAGGAAGATGATGCGCTCGCCGAGCAGCCGGTTGTAGACATGGTCGCCGAGGCCGCCACCGATGGACGGCTCACCCGCGGCGTAAGGCTTCAGATTCGTCACGTATCCACCTGCTCGTCTCCGACGGCCATGTGCCGTCTCAGCGTCTCGTTCTGGGGCGCGGACCTGCCGTGCGGACGATGTCCACCGGCGTCGGGTACTCCCGTGCCCTCGTATTCATGGACCCTAACGCGCAGCTAGGACAACGCCATCCCGCTTCCCGAACTGTTCGCTCGGAGCGCAAGGTCACAGGCCCCTCGCGGAGGGTCTTCGACGGGGACGCCGAAGGGCCCGGACGCGATGGCGTACGGGCCCTCCGGGCCGTGCTCAGGTACTGCTCAGCGGGGGGTGACCCCCGGTGTTACTTGGCTTCGTCGGCCGCGATCTCGCCGTCGGCCTCGACCGCGTTCTCGACGGTCTCGGCAGCCTGCTCGAGCTCGTCCTCGTCGTCGGAGAGGTCGACAACCTCACCGTTGGTGTCGGTGACCTTGGCGGCCTCGACGACGGCCGCGAGGGCCTTGCCGCGGGCGACCTCGCCGACGAGCATCGGAACCTGGCCACCCTCGACGACCGCCTGGGCGAACTGGTCGGGGGACATGCCGGAGGAGGCGGCGCGACGCATGAGGTGCTCGGTGAGCTCCTCCTGGTTCACGTTCAGCTTCTCCTTGTTGACCAGCTCGTCGAGGACGAACTGGGTCTTGATGCCCTTGATCGCCTGCTCGGCGGTCTCGGCGTCGAACTCCTCGACCGTCTTGCCCTGGATCTCCAGGTACTTCTCGATGGTGAGACCCATCTGGCCGAGCTGGTGGTGCTCGAGGTTGTGCTTGCGGGTCTGGACCTCGTCCGCGAGGAGCTTCTCGGGGATCGGGACCTCGACGAGCTCCAGCAGCTTCTCCAGGACGCGCTCCTGGGCCTGCGTGGCCTGGTCGTACTGCTTCATGTTCTCGAGGCGCTTGCGGCTGTCGGCCTTCAGCTCGTCGAGGGTGTCGAACTCGCTCGCCATGCCGGCGAACTCGTCGTCCAACTCCGGCAGCTCACGGGCGGAGACCTTGGTGACCTTGACGGTGACCTCGGCGTCCTTGCCCTCGGCGGAGCCGCCCCTCAGCTGAGAGGTGAAGGTGGCCTCGCCACCGGCCTCCAGGCCCTTGACGGCCTCGTCGATGCCTTCGAGAAGCTCGCCCGAGCCGATGGTGTAGGAGACGTCCTGGGCGACACCGTCCTCCAGCACCTCGCCGTCGACCTTGGCCTCGAGGTCGATGGTGACGACGTCGCCGTCCTCGGCCGCGCGCTCGACGTCCTTGGTGGACGCGAAACGGCCGCGCAGCTGCTCGACCGACTTCTCGACGTCCTCGTCCGAGACCTCGACGGCGTCCACGGTGACCTCGATGCCGGAGTAGTCCGGGATCTCGATCGCGGGACGGATGTCGACCTCGGCGGTGAAGGCCAGCAGCTCGCCGTCCTTCAGCTCCGTGATGTCGACGTCGGGCTGGCCCAGCGGGTTCAGGTCGGCCTCGTTGACGGCCTCGGTGTAGAACTTCGGGAGGGCGTCGTTGACGGCCTCCTCCAGCACCGCACCGCGGCCGAAGCGCTGGTCGATGACGCGGGCCGGGATCTTGCCCTTGCGGAAGCCCTTCACCGTGACCTGCTGGTTGATCTTCTTGTAGGCCGCGTCGAGGCTGTCCTTGAGCTCCTCGAAGGGCACCTCAACAGTGAGCCGAACCCGAGTCGGGTTCAGGGTCTCCACGGCGCTCTTCACGGTTCGGTCTCCTTGTGGCTGACTGCTGGGGGTCTCTGCTTGTCGCCGCGGTCTAGCGGTTCTCAGCGGATCGGGCCCGGTACATCAGACACACGGGCACGCAGCTTGCATAGTAGCCGCAAGCGGCAATCAGCCCACAACGCGATCATCGACGCGGTCCCGAAGAGGGGATCGCGCGGTCCTCCTGCTGGTCGGGGTGGCCGGATTCGAACCGACGACCTTCCGCTCCCAAAGCGGACGCGCTACCAAGCTGCGCCACACCCCGTCGGTGCGACACGTAGGGTACATGCCCGAAGACCCTCCGCCGTGCGGAGTTTCGGCGAAAGGGGCACCTGGAGCCCGCCGCGATGCGGGCGCGGCCGCACGCGGGCGCGAAATGCAGTGTGCGATCGGCCGCCGGAACCCGCTAGGATGCTGTTCGTGCCGCGGTCCCCGGACCTGCGTCGCACGTACTGCGGGTGTAGCTCAATGGTAGAGCACTAGTCTTCCAAACTAGCTACGCGGGTTCGATTCCCGTCACCCGCTCAGAGACGCAAAGGGCCAGGTCAGAGGAGATTTCCTCGACCTGGCCCTTCGTCGTTCCCGGGGGCTGCGATCCGGCCCCCGCGCCCCCTGCGCGCCCCTGGGGCGGTGGATCTTCCTTCGCGCCCTTCGCCGGCTTCCGCCCCTCCCCCGCGAGCAGGCTCAGCCGTCGGCGATCAGCCGGTCCCGATCGGCACCGGGGTACGGACGGATGAGCACGGCGCGAGCGGCGCTGTGGCCGTCCGCGTCATCAACTGCCCTCACGCCGATATCTGTTGACGCGGCCAGCACATGGCCCGTCGACCGGCGGTCATGGAAGCGCAGCCCCTTGATCCCGCGTGCCGACACGCCTCGCGCCACAGCCGGTTGGGTGAATCCGGCGCCTCACGGTGGGGGTGGCAGGCCATGCGCGCCTGGGTGGGTTCGATGCGCGCCATCCGTGCAGAAACCGAAAGGGCCAGGTCAGAGACATCTTCTGACCTGGCCTTACGTCGTTCCCGGGGTCTCGCACCGATCGAGAACTCCTCGGAGAGACCCCGGCGGGGTCAGAGTTTGATGCCCGCGATGGTGTCCGCGAGGGAGTTCAGGAAGCGGTTCACGTCCGGGGCGATGGAGCTGGACGCGAGGAAGAAGCCGAAGAGGACCGCGACGATCGCGGGGCCGGCCTTGAGGTGGCCTCCGCGGACGAGCACCACGAGGATGATCGCCAACAGAACCACTACTGATAGCGAAATGGCCACTTCTGATCACACCTTCGGTCGTCCTCTGGTCGGCCCGGGGCACTGCCGTGCGCACCCCCACATGGTCCATCCTCCCACCAACCCGCCCCGGCTATCCGTCTCGTGACGAAGAGACGGTGGTGGTTTTGCGTCAGGGGGTGGTGAGGCCGAGGAGAGTGCGGACATAGGCGTACTTCACGGACAGCCGGTCGCGGGTGGGGGCGTCGAGGACCGCGAGGCGGGCGGGGTCCGCGTTGTGGGCCAGGTCGGCTTCCTTGACCAGGAGGGCGCCCGGGGTGGCGAGGATGCGGGCCGCGTAGGCCTCGACGGGTTCACCGGGGCGTTTGGTGACGGCCAGGACCATGTCCTTGACGGACTGCGGGAGTCCGGCCGATTCCAGCCAGGCAGGAGTGAGGGCTTCGTCCTCGATCGCGTCGTGGAGCCAGGCCGCCGCCTGCTGTTCGGCGGTGCCTCCGCGGGCGCGGACGCCCTCGGCGACGGCGGCGAGGTGTTCCGCGTACGGCCGGCCGGCCTTGTCGGTCTGGCCCTCGTGCGCGGTGCGGGCGAGTGCCTCGACCTCGATGAGGGTGAGCGGGCCGCTGGTCATCCGAGCTCCTTCGCCGCCGTGTGGAGGGCCTGCGCGATCCGGCGTACGTCTGCTTGTGTGGTGCGCCAGTTGGAGAACGCCGCGCGCAGGGCGGGGGTTCCCGCGTAGGTCGTCGGGGTGACGAACACCTCGGGTCCGGCCGCTTCGCGCAGGGCCGTCAGGCGGGTTGTGGTGGGTGCCCCCGCGAGGGTGAAGCAGACGACGTTCAGGCGGACGGGAGCGAGGACGGTGAAGTACGGGTCCCGGGTGAGGGATTCGCCGAGCGAGCGGGCGCAGGCGATGTCCCGTTCCACGATCTCGCGGTGGCCCTCGCGACCGTAGGCGCGCAGCGTGAACCAGGCGGCGAGGGCGCGCAGCCGGTGGGAGTTCTCCGGGGTGAGGTGCACCAGGTCGGGGTTCTCGCCGAGGGGGCCGAGGTAGGCGGCGGCGTTCTGGAAGACGCGGGCCTGCAGGTCGCGGCGGCGGGTGAACTGGACGGCGCTGTCATAGGGGACGTTGAGCCACTTGTGCAGGTCGACGCAGACCGAGTCGGAGGCGTCGAGGCCCTCGGTGAGGTGGGCGTGCTCCGGGGAGAGCGCGGCGAACGCGCCGAAGGCGGCGTCCGTGTGCAGCCAGAAGTCGTGGCGTTCGCGGAGTGCGGCGATGGCGCGGAGGTCGTCGAAGTCCACGGTGTTGACGGTGCCGGCGTTGGCGACGACCACGGCGGGGCGGCCGGGCGTGTCGGCGAGGGCGCGGTCCAGGGCGGCCGGGTCGACGGCCTCGCGGCCGGGCAGGGTCGGTACGGGGACCAGGGCGGCGCGGCCGAGTCCGAGGACGGAGAGGGCCTTGGCGATGGAGGAGTGCGGGGCGCCCGAGAGGACGCGGACCGGGCCGAGCGCGGCCGCGCCGTCCTCGGACGGGGAGACGCCGAGGCGTTCGCCGAGCCATTCGCGGGCGATGGCCAGGCCGGTGGTGTTGGACATGGTGGCGCCGCTGACGAAGGTGCCGGTGTGGGCGGCGGAGAGGTGGAACAGGTCGCGGAGCCAGGTGACGGTTTCGCGTTCGAGGTCCTGGCCGCCTCCGTCCAGGGCGGAGTTGGAGTTCTGGTCGTGGGCGGCGGTGAGCCAGTCGCCCGCGAGGGCGGCGGGAGTGGCGCCGCCGGTGACGAAGCCGAGGTAGCGGGGACCGGCGGAGGCCGACAGCCGCGGCGCCCAGCGCTCCGCGAAGGCCGCGAGGGCGGCTTCGGTGCCGGCGCCGTGCTCGGGGAGCGGCGGGGTGGGCTCCGCCGGGTGCGGCGGGGTGGGCTCCGCCGGGTGCGGCGGCGGCACTGGTACGACGGGACGCGCGTCCAGTGCTGCGAGGGTCGCGGCGGCGGCGTCGCGGACGGCGTCGAGGAGCTCGGGGAGGCGGGCCAGGTCGGCGGCGAGGGTGCGGTCCATGGGGGCACGGTAGGCGTCGCCGGGCCGGGTCGGGCGGGCCAATCGGGGGTGAGTGGCT
>NZ_JBEXPT010000080.1:0-30433 GCF_040612195.1 Streptomyces sp. NPDC006450
TTGACGAAGCTGCCGTCCTCGAAGACGGTGAGGAGGTCGCCGGGGAGGTCGATGTCGCTCTTGTCGATCTCGTCCACGAGCAGGGCGCGGGGGCGGGTGCGGGGAAGTACTGGACTCCCGGCTCGACGGCGCCGCCGTGCGCCTCGGGAGGCGACTCCGTCCCGCCGGGCTCAGGTTGGGGTCCGGTCGCCGGGGGTGTCACCGTGGGCTCCGGTCGGAGGGCGGCCGCGTCCACCCGGGTCGCGAGCCACAGGATGTCGGCGATCTCCTCCGCTCCGACGCCGGAGCGCGGGCCGTTGTCCTCGGCGCCCTCGGCCAGGGCGGCGAGGAACTTCTCGATCACGCGGAGGGTCCGGTGAGGTGGTGCATGACGGTGGCGAGGAAGCGTTCGCGGTCGCCGGGGGCGGACCAGGCGCCGGCCAGCCGGAGCTGGATGGCGTTGAGGAGCTGGTCGGTGGCGAGGTCGCCGTCCTCGGCACGTTCCAGGAAGCTCTGGACGAGATCGCGGTACTCGTCGCTGTGCTCGATGTCGACGCCGAGCCGGCCGCGCACGATGCGGGCGAGCTTGTCGGGCCCCGGCGGGTCCAGGTGGAGCCGGACGCAGCGGCGCAGGAAGGCGGGCGGGAAATCGCGTTCGCCGTTGCTGGTGAGGACGACGATGGGGAAGTACCGGCACTGGACGCGGCCTTGGGCGATCCGCACGACCTCGTCCGTGTCGTCGTCGGTGCCGATGGCGACCGTGGGGGCCTCCTTCGCGAGCCGGGCGAGCTCGGGGATGACGAAGCTGCCGTCCTCGAAGACGGTGAGGAGGTCGCCGGGGAGGTCGATGTCGCTCTTGTCGATCTCGTCCACGAGCAGGACGCGGGGGCGGTCCTGGGGCAGGAGGGCCGTACCGAGGGGGCCGAGGCGCAGGTAGCGGGCGATGGACGGTCCGGCCTCGGCGGAGCCGGGGGCGGGGTGCTGGGCCTGTGCCTGCGCGCGGGCGCGGGCCTGAGCACGGGCCGCGGGCGGCTCGGCGCCCGGTGTGCGCAACTGCTCCAGGCCGGCCTCCTGGAGCCGGCCGATCGCGTCGTACAGGTACAGGCCGTCGCGCAGCACGGTGCGGCTGGTGACCGGCCAGTGCAGGACCGGTCCCAGGCCGAGATCGGCCGCGATGCTCGACGCGAGCGTGGACTTGCCGACACCCGGTTTGCCGGTGATCAGGAGCGGCCGGCGCAGGTGCAGGGCCGTGTTGACCACGTCCTTCTCCAGCTCGTCGGGCACGTAGCCCTCGCCGCGCCGCCAGGTGCGCTCCCAGGCCGGGCCCGCGCAGCCGGGGGGCGTGTACCCCGGGTCGGGGACGCCCTTGAAATCGCGCCAGGGCGGTGGTGGTCCCGCCCCCAGCCTGGCCCGGCGCTCGGCGGCCTCGCCGGTCCCTTGGTACAGCCACCAGTCCTTCACCACAGCCTCTGCCTCCATCGTCGGTGTCGCGGGCCGTCGCCGCGAGCGGTCATCGGGATCGGTGCCGGATTCGGAGTCGAAGTCGGGGGCGGGAGCGGGGTCCGGCCCGGGATCGGCCGCGGGCGCGGGATCGGCGTCGGCTCAGGGAGCGGGTTCAAGCCAGGGACCGGAGGGTGAGGGTGTCGTCGGGATCGTCCCACAGGAGGACCAACCGGTCTCCCCCCGGCGCCTGTCGGCGCTCGCCGCCGGGGGCGCCCGCGCCCGCGACGGCGGCCGCCCGGCGCACCGCGCGCACGCGGGCGGGCAGCGCGAGCACGTCGAGTGCGCCGGGGTCGGGCGGCCGCCCGTCCTCGCCGGCCGGCGCCAGCAGATCGAGCAGGCCGCCCGCGGAGCCGCCCGGACCCGCGCCCCCTGCCCGGTCGGCCCCGCCGTGCGCGAACCCGCCCGGGGCCGCCGCCGGGGCCGCGGCAGGGTCGGCGCCCGGCGGGGCGGGACGGTGCCACAGGGCCACCGGGACACCGCCCTCCAGGACCGCCTCCACCACGGCTGCCGTCCGCGCCCCGGCCCGGGTGTGCGCCAGAACGCACGCGGGCGCATGTCCCGCGCCCAGTTCCATGCCGAGCGCGTCGTGCGCGTCCGCGTCGGCCACCACCCGGACCGCCTCCGGGTGCCGGCCGCCCTGGGCCCACAGCCAGCGCCATTTGCCGCGCCATTCGGCGCCGGTGTACTCGCGCTCCTGCGGGCAGCGCACCACCACCTGGTAGAGCACCCCCAGGGCCCGGTTCCGCCCGCCCGGGCCGCGCGGGACCGGCCACTGGTCGAAGTCCAGGTCCAGCAGCTCGTACGGCACGTGGAACTCGATCCGCTCCACCGCCCCGGAGCGCCGCCCGGCCTCGGCGTCTGCTCCCAGCCGCTCGGCCGCCGAGCCGAGTTGGCGTACGAGTGCGTCCCGTACCGCCTCCAGCCGGACCGGCTCCCCTTCCGATTCCCAGATGTGCTCGGTCGCCTCCCGCCGCAGCCACATCCGGGCGAGGAACCCCTCCTCCCCGCCCGGCGGTGTCTCCAGCCGCACGTGCAGGGCCGTCCTGCGCGGCGGCGGGGGCGGGGGCGGCAGCGGGGGAAGGGCCAGGCGCTCGCGGATGGCGTGCACCCAGTCGCGCAGCCGGGCCGCCCACCGCTCGTCGCCCGCGGCGCCCTGTTCTGCCAGGAACCGCACGAAGGGCACCGGAAGCGGCATCCCGCCCGGACCTCCGTGGCGTTCGTCGAGGTCCTGGACCACCTCCAGCAGGGTGTCGCCGGGCAGGCCGCCCCCGACGGGGGCCGCGCAGCCGGCCGCCTTGAAGGCCCACAGGTACGCCTCGTGGGCGCAGCGCGGCAGGTCGCGGTCCTCGAAGAGCTCGCCGAGCCCGTCCCAGGCGACCTGGTCGAGGCGGCCCGCGCTCGGCGGTGCCAGCCCGGGAGGCTCGTCAGCGGAGAAGTCGAGGAAGGAGGAGGCGTCCCAGTCTCGGTCCACGACGAACTGCGGGAGCTGCCAGCCCTCGCCGCGTTCGCGCAGGTCCAGGAAGGTGCGGTGGATGGAGCGGGCGGTGTCGGCGAGACCGGACACGGCCTCGCGCACGGGGAGTTCGCCGAGCTCGGCGAGGAGTTCCTCGGTGAAGCGGCCCGCACCGCGCTCGGCGTCGTTCTTCGCCGCCTCGCCCTCGCGGGAGGCGTACAGGCGGAACTGGCGCCGCCCCGGGACGGTGGCGCCGCCGCCGTAGTCGCTGGTGCCGAAGTTCCACCGGGCGTCGCGGGGTGCGTCGACCCGGCAGGCGTCGACGAGGGCGGCCTGGTAGCGGAAGAGCTCGCGCTTGACGAGGTTGGTGCGCCACCAGCGCAGCGCGGAATCGAGGTTGAGGTGGCGGATCTGGCCGGGGCGGGCGTCCGCGGAAGGCAGCATCAGTTCGCCGCGGCGCGCTTCCGTGTAGCCGTGCCCGGCCCAGAAGATCACGAGTAGATCGCCTTCGCACGCCGGGAGTTCGTCGAACAGCACCGATTTGACGTTCGCCTCGGTCGCCGGACGGTGGGTGGTGCGCAGGGCTTCCAGGCCGGCGGAGGCCGACCAGTCGAGCGAGGCCGGGTCGTCGATCGGGGACAGCAACAGCCGTACGTGGCCCGGCGGCACCTCTCCCGCTCCGGTCAGCCAGCGGGCGAACCGCAGGGCGTCGCGGGCCGGTCCGCGCAGGTTCCAGTGGCGGCTGACGCCGTAGCTCTCGACCCCGGCGACGAGCGCGAAGGTGCGCGGTCCGAGGTCGGGGGGCAGGAGGCCGAGGGAGCTCACCCGATCTCCGCTTCGGCCACCGCCTGTTCGATGCGTGCGTAGAGGGAGTCCTGTTTCCAGTAGGCGCTGTGGCAGGCCGGGAAGGGCTGGCGGCTGCCGATCTCCTGGTCGCTGACGCGCGGGTCGCCGGGGAAGACGGGCTCGGCGAGGTAGGAGAGCACGTCCTGGCGGTCGTAGACGTTGAGCCAGCGGGGGAAGGCGTACGGGAGCCTGGTGCCCGGCACGATCCCGGCCAGCGCGCCGAGTTCGTAGAGGAAGGGTGCCTGTGAGCCGACGGTGACGAGCAGTTCGACTCCGGGCACCGGCTCGCCGCGGGCGGCTGCCAGGGCGAGGAGGTCCACGAGGGCGATGCCGCCGAGGCTGTGGCCGATGAGCACGGTCGGTCCCGGTTCGGCGGTGATCCGCTCGTGCAGGAACGCGCGGAGGTCGGCGCCCCGGGCCTGGTAGCGCAGGATGTCGCCGAGGGCGGGGGTGGCCCCGACGGTGAGGGAGCCGCGCCAGGCGTTGAGCAGCGGCTGGGTGGTGACGCGCAGGGCGAGCCGGCCGAGGACGGCGGCGGCGCGGGCGCCGGGGACCCGGGCGTCGCCGCCGAGGCGGGTGGTGATCAGCTCGACGAGGCGGTCGCGTTCGGCTCCGGTGCAGTCGGCCTCGGCGCCGGCCGAGGCGAGGGCGGCGGCGGTCACCGCTCGGGCCAGGGTCTTGGCCAGCTCCCGGGCCTGCGGCTGTCCGGCGGCGCGGGCCCCGGCGCGGGCGGCCTCGGCGGAACGGGAGACGCTCTTCAGTGCGGCGGGGAATCCGGCGGCGAGGCCGGTGCCGAGCAGCAACGCGGCCTGTTCGCCGCCGTCGGGTACCCCGGGGACTTCGGCGAGCAGCTCCAGTACGCGGTCGCCCGCGGACTGCACGCCGGGCATGGCGAAGCCGTCGTCGTCATCGCCGTCGGGATGGCCGTCCGCTCCGGTGTCCCAGCCGGTTTCCGCCAGCACCCGCAGCTCGCAGAGCGGGTCGGCGACCAGCAGCCCCCACTCGGCGATCTCCTCGTCGTCCGGGCCGGGGGCCGCGCCGGGGGCACTCAGGCCGGGCACGGAGCGGCCCTGGGCACTCAGGGTGGCCCCGTACCGCTCCCCCCAGAAGCAGGAGTCGACGGTCGCCTCGGGGAAGCGGGCGGTCAGCCGGTCCCGGACCAGGGCGAAGAGCAGGTCGTGCCGCTCGCGCCGTACCCCCGTGCCGTGCACAAACAGAAATCGCATCGCGGCTCCGTCCCCCTCGCGCAGTCGTCCCCGCTCGGCACGATAGCGCCGCGCGGCGAACGGGGCCCTCCGAACGTCGAGTTCGCAGGGCCGGCGCCGTGCGCCCGGCCGCACTCACCCCGGTCTCCGGTTCCGTTCACACCTGCCCGTGATCGCCCGCGCTCCGTCCTCCGCGCACCTGCCGTCCCTCTCCCCCACACCTATCAATCACCTGTCACATGTGAAATATTACTCCCGCTCCGGCCAACCCGACCGACCGGAACCTCCAGAAAGGTCAGCTACGTTGCGCAGACTCGCTGCGGTGGGAGCGGCGATATCCCTCGCCCTCCTCGCCGCCCCCGCGCTCGCCGCCACCACACCCCCGACCCCGTCGCCGACGCCCGCCGGGCAGCAGCAGGCCGACCGGGCCGCCCCGCCGCCCGCGCCCCTGGAGCTCCAGCGCCAGGCCCTGCGCCGCCAGGCCCTCGAAGAGGTGGCCGCCGGCCGCCCCGGCGGCCTGCGCGCCGAGGCCGACGGCACGTTGCCGCGCCTGGCCAAGGTCGGCAAGCGGTACGTCGAACTGGCCCGGGAGCGCAAGGACAAGGTCTTCGTGATCCTCGCCGAATTCGGCGACCAGGTGGACCACACCACCGAGTTCGAGGGCAAGCCGCGCTTCGGCGGCACCCCGGGCCCGGCGCACAACACGATCGGCAAACCCGCCGCGGACGACAACCACACCCTGTGGCGCAAGGACTTCAGCCGGTCCTTCTACGAGAAGCAGTTCTTCTCCACCGATCCGCAGTCGGCCTCCCTGCGCGCCTACTACCGACTCCAGTCCTCCGGCCGGTACGACATGGACGGCATGGTGACCGACTGGGTCAAGCTTCCCTGGAACGAAGCCCGTTACGGCACGGACAACTGCTCCGAGTCCGGCCAGTGCCGGACCAACTGGGACATGATCCGCGACGCCACCGACTCCTGGTACAAGTCCGAGCGTGCGAAGGGCCGTACGCCCGAGCAGATCAAGGCGCAGCTCGCCGAGTACGACGTGTGGGACCGCTACGACGCCGACCACGACGGCAACTTCGACGAGCCGGACGGCTACCTCGACCACCTCGTCGTCGTCCACGCGGGCAAGGACCAGACCTGGGGCGGAGGCGCGCAGGGCAAGGACGCCGTGTGGGCGCACCGCTGGTTCGCCTACTGGAACCAGGCCGGCAGCGCGGGCCCGGAGGGCAACAAGGCGGGCGGCACCCCGGTCGGCGACACCGGCATCTGGGCCGGGGACTACCTGACCGGCGGGGAGAACAGCGGCGCGGGCCTCTTCGCGCACGAGTTCGGGCACGATCTGGGCCTGCCGGACCTGTACAGCTCGGACGGGGACAACAGCGTCAACTACTGGTCGCTGATGTCCTCGGCGTCCTACCTGGGCAAGGGCCGCAATTCCACGGGCGAGTTCCCCGGCGACCTCGACCCCTGGAGCAAGCTGCAGCTGGGATGGCTCCAGTACACGGAGGCCGACGCGGGCCGTACGACGCGGGCCACGCTCGGGGTGTCCGGCTACAACACCGAGGATCCCCAGGCCCTGTTGGTGCACCTGCCGCCGTCTTCGACCACGACCGAGCTGGTCGACCCGTACGAGGGCGCCAGCCAGTGGTGGAGCGGTACGGGTGACTTCATGGACAACACGCTGGCGCGGACGGTCGACCTCTCGGGGATCGCGGCCGGGACGCCGGCCCGCCTGGACGCCCGGGTCTGGTACGACATCGAGCAGGACTTCGACTACCTGACGGTGGAGGCCTCCACGGACGGCGGGGCCGGCTGGACGGCGCTGCCGGGCACGGCCAACGGCACGCCGATCGGGGCGAAGGGGATCTCCGGCACCTCGGTCGGCTGGGCACAGCTCTCGGTTCCGCTGACCCCGTTCGTCGGAAAGTCTGTCCAGTTGAGGCTGCGGGTCACCTCCGACAGCAACACCCACGGCAAGGGCGTCACCTTCGACGACATCCGCGTCACGGCGGGTGCCGACGGCCGGGAGCTGCTGCGCGACGGGGCGGAGCAGGGCGCGAACGGCTGGACGGCGGTCAAGTGGTCGCGTACGGAGGGCCGCACGGGCAGCGAGCAGCACCCGCGCGCGTACTTCGTGGAGAACCGCCGCTACACCGGCTACGGCAGCCTGCTGAGGACGGGGCCGTACAACTTCGGCTTCACGGGCGACAAGGTGGAGTTCTACCCGTACCAGCAGGGCGTGCTGATCTGGCTCTGGGACACGGCGTACAGCGACAACACCACCAAGGCGCACCCCGGCGGCGGCATGCTGCTTCCCGTCGACTCCCGCCCGGATGCCCTGACCCACGCCGACGGCACGCTGCTCAACGCGCGTGCGCAGACCTTCGACGCCCCCTTCTCCCTCGGGAAGAGCGACCGGATCGTCCTGCACAAGGCGGGCGCCCCGACCGTGATCCCGGCCCGGAGCGGCGTACCGGTCTTCGACGACCGCTACGGGTCGTACTGGAGCGCGGCCCTGCCGCAGCTCGGAGTCAAGGTGCCGAACACCGGGACCCGGCTCGCGGTGGTGAAGGAGGCCGCGGGCGGCGCACTGACGACGGTGCAGCTCAGCCCGTCGAAGTGACCTGCCGAAGCTGAGCGCGGGGTGGCGGGGAGCACCGGTCAGTGGCGCACCAGACAGAACGGGTGCCCCGCCGGATCGGCGTAGACCCGCCACCCCTCCCCCGCCCGGTCCCCGTCCAGCAGGGTGGCGCCGCAGGCCAGGACCTCCACGTGGGCCGCATCCAGATCCGCGACGGCGAAGTCCAGGTGGAGCTGCTGGGGCCGGGCCGGGTCCGGCCAGCGGGGCGGCCGGTGGTCCTCGGCGTACTGGAAGGCGAGGACCGGACCGGCCGGGAGGTGCAGGGTCGCCCAGGTCGCGTCGGTGGCCCAGCGCCGGTCCGGACGGTTGACCTCACCGCCGGTCACGCACTGGTAGAAGGCGGCCAGCGCCGCCGGGTCGGGGCAGTCCAGCACCACGCACTGCATCTCGGCGATCATGGGGCGATCCTAGACACGCCGTACCCGCCTCACCCGCCTCACCCGCCTTACACGCCTTACACGCCTTACACGCCGCTGCGCGCTTCCCGCTCTGCCGGCGGGCCGTGGTGCGCCGGGTAGGCGGTGGTGTCCGGGTTCCCCGGAAGGTGCCGCTTGGACAGGACGCGGAGCATCGTGACGGGGTCGAGCAGGGTGCCCGGCGGCCTGGTCAGCGACAGCACGCCGAAGAAGCGGGCGGCGATCGCCTGATCGGTGTTGGCCCCCGCCATCACCCGGGACATGTAGCGCTGCAGGATCCGCGTGGCCCGGTCCGGCGGCGGCCCCTCCGTCACCGGGTACCGCATGTCCTCGCTGGTGGCGATCTGCCAGGGCACGGCGGCCGCCGCGAGGGTACGGCGCTGGATCCGGCGGGAGGCCGCGGCGATCTGCACCGGGTCCAGGGTGCGGATCTCCTTGGCCAGGGCCTCCGCGGCGAGCGCTGCGACCGTCATCCCGTGCCCGTACACGGGGTTGACCCGGCAGGCGGCGTCTCCCAGGACCACGAACCCGGCCGGCCAGCGCTCCAGGCGCTCGTAATGCCGCCATTCGTTCATCGTGTTCCGGAAGGCGGTGGGCGAGGACAGCGGGACCGCGTCCCGGATGGCGTCGTACAGGGCCGGACTGCGCAGGCTCCGGGCGAACGGGAGGAACTCCTCCTCCCGTGCGGGCGGCGCGTGTTCGCCGTTGCCGACGAGGGTCACCAGCCAGCGGTCCCCGTCCAGCGGCATCAGCACCCCGCCGCGCGGGAGCTCGGGCCGGCCCTGGACGTACATGCCCTGCCAGCGCCGGCCCGGATCGTCCGGGATCTTGAAGTAGCGGCTGGAGTACCCGAGATGGGAGTCGTAGCGGGTAACCGCCGGTACGGGGTGGCCGAGCGCCGCGAGCCAGGCGGGGGCCTTGGAGGCGCGTCCGGTCGCGTCGACGACGAGGCGTGCGGCCAGCCGCTCGCCGTCGCGCAGCTCCACGCCGGTCACCGTACGGCCGTCCGGCCCGGCCACGAGCCCGGTGGCGGTCGCACCGGCCCGGACCCGGACGCGCGCGTTGCGGAGCACCTCCCCCCGCACCGTCGCGTCGAGCAACTCCCTGCTCGCGAGCAGCACTCTGGCCCCGGACACGGGCCCGAACCAGTCGGCCGGGCTGAGCCAGAGGAAGTCGCGCGGCGAGTCGAAGAGGCCGGCCCCCGCCGCCACCAGCTTGTCGGTGATGCCCGGCAGCATCAGCTCCATCAGCTCCACACCCCGCGACCACAGGATGTGCGCGTGCCGGGACTGGGGTATCCCGGGGCGGAACACCGGTTCGCCCTGCGGTAGTTCGTCCCGCTCGATCAGGGTGACCCGGGAGAACCGCATCGCGAGCACTCGCGCGGCCAGCAGCCCGGCCATGCCCGCGCCGAGGACCACGGCATGGTCCCCGGCGTGGTCCTCGGCACGGTCCTCGGCGTGCGGATCGGCCTGCGGGCCGGTGGTGCGTAGGTGGTTGTCCGTTGCGTCGTCGTCCATACCGCCCAGTGTGACTGCCTGCCGGGCGGCCTGGTCAGGGCCGGGCCGGGGCGGACGGAGGCTCGGCGGGGGCGGACGGGCTCATACCGGGGCGCGCCGGTCGGGACCCCGGGCGGGACTCCGCCGGGACTCCGCCGGATCAAGGGCAGAGGACGGTCCAGGTGACCTTCACGTGCCCTCCGTCGTCCCCGCGGAACTCGCTGGTACGGGTCCCCGGCTGATCGGTGTACGGATCCCAGGCCACCGTGCCCCGGGCGGCCAGGTCGTCCGCCGAGGAGGCGTCATGGTCCCAGAGGAGGACGCCGATCTCGAACGGGCCGGGCCCGTACGTGGTCCCCGAGCCGACGCGCTGGTAGAAGTACGGGTCGGGGTCGGTGCGGTTGCCCTGGTTGGGGAAGGTCGACGGGTCCGAGCCGGGGCGCGACCACACGGCGGTGCGCGCGCCGTCACCGGTCCGGACCGCGATGTCCCCGTAGAGGGCGGGGCGGGTCGTGCCGTCGTCGAAGTAGGTCAGCTCCGCCCGGTCCACCCGGACCCGGCAGGCGGGGACGCCCTGCACCGGAGTGACGGTATAGGTGACGGAGGCCTCGCCGCCGTCCACACCGGCCATCCTCGCGGTGAACCGGCCGAAGCCGAGCGCCGGATCCCAGTGGACGCGGCCGGCGGCCATCACGTCGTCGTTGTTCCCGGCGCTGTAGTCGGCGTCGACGAGGTAGGCGGTGACGGTCGCCCGGCCGCTGAAGACCTGAGTCCGAGTGGAGTCGTCGAGCCCGAACCACGGGTCGTGGTCGGGAAAGGCGGTGGCGCCGGACCGGTCGCGGTGCCAGAGGGAGCGGGCGGTCCCGTCGGTGGTCAGGGTGAGCCCGTCGTAGAGCTCGGGCCCGCTCTCACCGCTGGAGGTGAACCGTGCCGCGTCGACGGTGATCCGGAACGGGCCTTCTTTGAGGTCGACTTGACTCACCGGATCCTTGGAGAACTCGGCGACGATCTGCCGCCGGACCCAGTCGTTGCCGAGCAGTCCGTAGTGCGAGGGGCAGCCGCTGTCGCCCACCGGCAGGACGTGGTTGACGGCTCCGGCGAGTTCGGTGGAGCGCGGGGCGCGGCTGTCACCGGGCGGGATCTGCTGGTCGCAGGTGGAGCTGAAGGTGGTGTAGCGGGTGGCGCCCGGGGTTTCGTCGCCCGCGTTGAGGGAGCTCAGGAAGGGGCTGCCGGGGGTCATGTCGGCGAGCGAGGCCGCGTGGATGTCGCAGAAGGTGGCGAAGGGTCCGCAGGGCGCGGCGTCCCCCGCCCCGTGGTTGGGCCCGCCGAGTGAGACCCAGGCGCGGACCCGGGAACTCCCGCCGTCCTTGAGGTACTTGCGTGTCAGCAGCGAGCCCATGCTGTGAGCGACCACATCAACGGGGCGGCTGCCGAACCGTTCGGTGAGGAAGGCGCCGAAGCGGGCGGCGTTGGAGTCGTTGGTGGCGGCCCAGTCGTAGCCGAACTCGGCGAGGTCGCTGGAGAGCCACCCCTGGGTGCGCAGATGGTCCTCCAGCCCGTCGAGGGAGGCCGCGGTGTCCCCGTACCCGTGGACGAGAACGACCGGTGTCCGCCGCTCCGCACGAGCGGCGGCCCCCACGGCCTCCGCGGCCTGTGCCGTCGGGGCGGTGAGCAGGGTGGCGACGAGGGCCGCGGCGAGTGCCGCGGCCAGGGCGACGAGCACCGGGAACAACAGGGGCACGGGCAGGGCGGATCTGCGCATGGCTCTCCCAAGGGAATGCGGCATGATGCGACGCAAACGCGGACTCGTACTCGGCTCGGCAGTCTGAAGTGACTGGCGAGTAGCAAGTTAGCCCTCGGGGATTCAGTGCGATAGAGACGCGTACGAGACTCCGGTGAGCTTTTCGGAGGCACCCCAGAGCCGTTCGCCGGACTTGTCGTCCAGGGTCCATTTCGCCCGCCAGGACCGGACGGGCGGTCCGCGCCAGCCGAGCCGCGGCCCGATGAACTCGTCGGGCCGGACCCCGGGCGCGGTCGCCGCGTACAGGGTGGGCAGCGCGCCCGAGGCTGCGGACTGCGCGATGACCGTGTTCCCGACCGCGTTGCCGAGTGCGTTGGCGACGGCATTGAACCGCGAGGTGACGGTGGTACCCGCCTGCGGGGCCGCGCCGACGTGCAGGTTGGTGGAGGCGTAGCCGGGGTGGGCGGCCGCCGCGACGATCCCGGAGCCGGCGGCCGCGAGGCGTCGGGCGAGCTCGTGGGTGAAGAGCAGGTTCGCGGTCTTGGAGCGGCCGTAGGCGGTCCAGCGGCGGTAGTTCCGCTCGCCGTTCAGGTCCTCGTGGTCCACGTCGCCGAGGGCGTGGAACCCGCTGGAGACATTGACGATCCGGGCCCCGGGAGCGGCGGCGAGGAGCCTGGGCAGGAGCAGGCCCGTGAGGGCGAAGTGGCCGAGGTGATTGACCCCGAACTGCGTCTCGAACCCGTCGGCGGTCCGCCCGTAGGGCAGGGCCATCACACCGGCGTTGTTGACGAGGAGGTCGAGGTCGTCGTGACGCCGCCCGTACGCAGCCGCGAACTCCCGTACGGAGCCCAGATCGGCCAGGTCCAGGGCCATGAACTCCACCTGGGCCCCGCGTACTTCCGCGCGCAGCGCCACCTCGGCGGCACGCCCCCGGGCGGCACTCCTGCAGGCCAGCACCACCGAGGCGCCACGGCGTGCGAGTTCCCTGGCGGCGGCGTAGCCGATCCCGCTGTTGCCTCCGGTGACGACGGCCGTACGGCCGCTCTGGTCCGGCATCCGGGTGGCTTTCCAGCCCGCCATGGCGGCTCCTCCCCTCCCGGCGGCCCCACGGCCCACCGGCCCCCGCACCCTACTCCCGCCGCCCGCCCCGGCCGAGGGGTTGGCCCCGGTGCGGCACTGCCATCGCCCGCCGCCGAACCCGAGGCCGGGCCGGGCCGGGGCCACCCCCCTCGGCCGGGGCCGGGGCCGGAGCCGGGCAGGGCAAGGCCTCGCAGGCCAGGGCCGGACCCCGGGCCGGGGCCCGCCCGCCAGGGGCCCGGGGCGGGCCCAGTAGGCTGCGGGTCCACCCGCTTCCGTACCCCGAGGTCCACCCAGTGAGCTCCGCACCGCCCCCCGTACCCGTATCGGTCGTCGGCCTCGGCGCCGACGGCTGGGACGGGCTGACCGCCCCCGCCCGGGCCGCGCTGGCCGGGGCCGAGGTGCTCATCGGCGGGCCCCGGCAGCTGGACCTGCTCCCCCTGGCGGACTGCGGCGGCGCCCGGGTCGCGTGGCCGAGCCCACTGCGCCCGGCCGTGCCGAAGCTGATGGCGGAGCACGCGGGCCGCCGCATCGCGGTGCTGGCCAGCGGCGACCCGATGTTCTACGGGATCGGCCGCGCCCTGTCCGAGGAACTCGGCCCCGACGCGCTCCACGTCCTGCCGCACCCCTCCTCCGTCTCCTACGCCTGCGCCCGCCTCGGCTGGCCGGTGGAGGACACCGAGGTGGTCACCGTGGTCGGCCGCCCGGTGGCCCGACTCGCGGCCGCGCTGTACGAGGGCCGCCGGGTCCTGGTGCTGAGCGCCGGAGCACCGACCCCGAACGAGATCGCCGCTCTGCTTCGAGAGCGGGGCTTCGGCCCCAGCCGGATGCGGGTCCTGGAACAACTCGGCTCCGAGCACGAGGACGCGTACGAGGGCCTCGCCCAGAGCTGGGAACACCCGCCCGGCGACCCCCTCAACGTCGTCGCCGTCGACTGCCGCCGCGACCCCCGCGCCGAGGCCCCCCGGCTCGGCGCGACCCCCGGCCTGCCCGACGCCGCCTACGAGCACGACGGCCAGCTCACCAAGCGCCACGTCCGCGCCGCCACCCTGTGCGCCCTCGCCCCCGCCCCCGGTGAACTGCTGTGGGACATCGGCGGCGGCTCCGGCTCCATCGGCATCGAGTGGATGCGCACGCACCCCTCCTGCAGGGCGGTGACCGTGGAGCGGGTGACGGAGCGGGCCGCGCGGATCACCCGTAACGCGGCCGCGCTCGGCGTGCCCGGCCTGCGCGTGGTCACCGGCTCCGCGCCCGACGCGCTCGCGGGGCTGCCCGCCCCCGACGCGGTGTTCATCGGCGGCGGCCTGACCGCGCCGGGCCTGCTCGACGCGGCCTGGGAGGCGCTGGCCCCCGGCGGCCGACTCGTGGTCAACACGGTCACCCTGGAGTCGGAGGCGGTCCTCACCGACCGCTACCGGCGCCACGGCGGCGAGCTCGTGAAACTGGCCGTCGCGCACGCCGTACCGGTCGGCGGTTTCACGGGCTGGCGCCAGGCGATGCCGGTCACCCAGTGGTCGGTCACCAAGCCGCACGCCTCCCAGCCGCTCGCCCAGCCCTCCCAGCCCGACCAGCCCGACCAGCCCGACCCCGAAATGGTGGATCAGACGACATGACCGTGTACTTCATCGGTGCGGGCCCCGGCGCCGCCGACCTGATCACGGTGCGCGGCGCCCGGACACTGGCCGCCGCCCCCGTCTGCCTGTACGCCGGCAGCCTCGTCCCGCGCGAGCTGCTCGCCGAATGCCCGCCGGACGCCCGCCTGATCGACACCGCTCAGCTGAACCTGGACGAGATCGTCGCCGAGTGCGTACGGGCCCACGCCGCCGGCCAGGACGTGGCCCGGCTGCACTCCGGCGACCCCTCGGTCTTCAGCGCCGTCGCCGAGCAGATGCGGCGGCTCGACGCGGCCGGCATCCCCTACGAGGTCGTCCCCGGCGTCCCCGCCTTCGCCGCGGCGGCCGCCGCGCTGAAGCGGGAGCTGACCGTCCCCACCGTCGGCCAGACCGTGATCCTGACCCGGATCTCGCAGCAGGCCACGCCCATGCCGCCCGGCGAGGACCTCGCGACGCTGGGCCGCAGCGGGGCCCTGCTGGTGCTGCACCTGGCCACCCGCTACGTCGACCGCGTCGTGGACGAACTCCTCCCGCACTACGGGGCCGAGTGCCCGGCGGCGGTCGTCGCGATGGCCAGCCGCCCCGACGAGCTGATCCTGCGCGGGACGCTGGCCGACATCGCCGCCCAGGTGAAGGAGGCCGGGCTGGTCCGCACGGCCGTCATCCTGGTGGGCCGCACCCTGGGGGCCGAGCAGTTCCGCGACAGCCACCTGTACTCCGCCGAGCGCGACCGGCATGTCTGCTGATCCGGTCCGCCCCGGCAGCCGCCCGCACGTCCTGATCCTGGGTGGTACCACGGAGGCCCGCCGCCTCGCGGAGGCGCTGGCCGCCGCCCCGGACTCCCCCCGGGTGACCACCTCGCTGGCCGGCCGGGTCACCTCCCCGGTGCTCCCGCCCGGCGAGACCCGGATCGGCGGCTTCGGCGGCCCCGCCGGGCTGGCGGCCTGGATCACCGCCCACCGGGTCACGCACCTGGTCGACGCCACGCACCCCTTCGCGGAGCGGATGAGCTTCAACGCGGCCGGGGCCGCGGCCCTTTCGGGCGTCCGGCTGCTCGCGCTGCGCCGCCCCGGCTGGACTCCGGGCCCCGGCGACGACTGGCACTTCGCGGACTCCCTCGCCGAGGCGGCGTCCCTGCTGCCGGGGCTCGGCTCCCGCGCCTTCCTGACCACCGGCCGGATGGGCCTCCACAGCTTCGCGCACCTCACCGAGCCCTGGTTCCTGGTGCGTTCGGTGGATCCCCCGGACGCGCCGACCCCGCCGCGCCTCGAAGTCCTGCTGGCCCGAGGCCCGTTCACGTTGGACGACGAGCGGGAGCTGCTGACCCGCCACCGGATCGACCTCCTGGTGACCAAGGACAGCGGCGGCTCCGCCACGTCCCCCAAACTCACCGCCGCACGCGAGGCGGGCATCCCGGTCCTCGTAGTGCGCCGCCCCCCGATCCCCGAGGGCGTCCGTCAGACCCCGTCGGTCGAGGAAGTCCGGGACTGGCTGTCCGACTGAACCCGGCACCACGCGGATCGGCCGTCGAGCAGGGCTTGGTCCCCCACCCACCCTTCCACCGTTCCCAGGGCTCCGCCCTGCCCCTCCCCCAGCTACCGCTGGGACGTGCCCCCGCATGCGTGTCCACGTCCCCCCTGACCCACCCGGAGTACGGCTGGACTTCCAGCCGATCCGTCGCCGAGGTGGTCACCGACGACATGCCGTTCCTCGTGGACTCCGTGTGAGGACTCCGACATGAACCACAGCGCGGACAGCGCACCAGCGCCGGCCCTGGAACTACGCTGCGGCGGGTTGCAGTTGACCGTTCAGCGCGTGCCCGTCTGGCTCGTGTCGCCGGTGACCACAGCCGCCGGAACCGGAGTCGCATGGTGGGCGAATCAATGAGCGAGGCGTCAACCGCCGGAGTTCGAGGCGCGGGGGTCCGGGGGCCGGTCCCCCGCGCTCCGTCAGGCGGCCGGGATCACCCGTACCGCCGCGGCGTCCACGTCACCCTCGACCCGTCCGCCCGCTGCGTGACCTGCGTCTGCGACGACCCGATCAGCAGGATCGTCCGCATGTCCACCTCGGACGGCTCCAGTTCGGCCAGCGTGACGATGCGGACCGACTGCTCCGGGCCGCCCACGTCGCGCGCGACGACCACCGGGGTCTCGGGCGCCCGCAGTTCCAGCAGCAGCTCCCGCGCCTGGGCGACCTGCCACGTCCGGCTCCGCGAACCGGGGTTGTACAGGGCGAGTACGAGATCGGCCGCGGCGGCCGCGCGCAGTCGCTCCGCGATGACCTCCCAGGGCTTGAGCCGGTCGGAGAGGGAGATGGTGGCGTAGTCGTGGCCGAGCGGGGCTCCGGCCGCGGCGGCCGCCGCGTTGGCGGCCGTCACCCCGGGCAGCACCCGTACGGGCACGTCCTTGTACTCGGGCTGCCCCGCGACCTCCAGGACCGCTGTGGCCATGGCGAAGACCCCGGGGTCGCCGCCGGAGACCACGGCCACCCGCTTGCCGCGCCGGGCGAGGTCGAGGGCGAACTCGGCGCGCTCCGACTCGACCTTGTTGTCCGAGCCGTGCCGGATCTGGCCCGGCTTGACCGGGACCCGGTCCAGGTAGGTCGTGTACCCGACCAGCACCTCGGCGTCGGCCAGCACCCGCCGGGTCTCGGCGGTGAGCCACAGCGGCCCGGCCGGGCCGGTGCCGACGACGGCGACCTCGCCGGGCCCGGACGGCACGCTGCCCGGGTTCCCGATGCGGCTGGGCACCACGGCGACGGCAAAGTAGGGGACGGATTCGGGGTCGGTGTCCGCCAGGACGCCGGTCCGCTCCCCCGCCATCGTCGCGCGCTCCACGTAGCGCGCCTCGGCGAGCCGGCCGCTGTTCTCCATGGCCCGCCGGATGGCGGGGAAGGTGCGGCCGAGTTTCATCACGACCGCCGAGTCGGTGGCGGCGAGGCGGGCCGTGAGCTCCTCCTCGGAGAGGGTGCCGGGCAGGATCGTCAGCACCTCCTCGCCCTCGACGAGCGGCATGCCGAGCCGTGCCGCGGCGGCGCTCACCGAGGTCACGCCGGGGATCACCTCGGTCTCGTACCGGTCGGAGAGCCGCTTGTGCATGTGCATGTACGAGCTGTAGAAGAGCGGGTCGCCCTCCGCGAGCACGGCGACGGTGCGGCCGGCGTCCAGGTGGACGGCGAGCCGGGCGGCGGAGGCCTCGTAGAACTCCTCCATCGCGCCCTGGTAGCCGCCGGGGTGGTCGGTGGTCTCGGTGGTGACCGGGTAGACCAGCGGCTCCTCGATGTGGTCGGCGCGCAGGTGCTTCGCGGCGATGGAGCGGGCGATCGAGCGGCCGTGGCGTGCGGAGTGGTACGCGACCACGTCGGCCTCCGCGATCACCTCGACGGCGCGCAGCGTCATCAGCGAGGGGTCGCCGGGCCCGAGCCCCACTCCGTAGAGTCGTCCGGTGCTCATTCGGCCACGCTCGCGATGGCGTTGACGGCGGCCGCGGCCATGGCGCTTCCGCCGCGCCGGCCCCGGACGATCAAGTGGTCCAGCCCGGAGGGGTGTTCGGCGAGAGCGTCCTTGGACTCGGCGGCGCCGATGAACCCGACGGGGACGCCGATGACCGCGGCGGGGCGCGGGGCGCCCTCCTCGATCATCTCCAGCAGCCGGAAGAGCGCGGTCGGCGCGTTCCCGACGGCGATCACCGAACCCTCCAACAGGCCCCGGTCCCGCCAGACTTCGAGGGCGGCGGCGCTGCGCGTCGTGCCCATCTTCGCGGCGAGCTCGGGCACGGCCGGGTCGGAGAGGGTGCAGATCACCTGGTTGTCGGCGGGCAGCCGCTTGCGGGTGACCCCGCTGGCGACCATCTGCACGTCGCACAGGATCGGCGCACCGGCCTCCAGGGCGGCGCGCGCCCGCAGGACGACCTCGGGCGTGTAGCCCAGGTCCCTGGTCAGGTCGGTCATCCCGCAGGCGTGAATCATGCGCACCGCGACCTGGGCGACCGAGGCGGGCAGCCCGGAAAGGTCCGCCTCGGCGCGGATCGTGGCAAAGGACTGGCGGTAGATCTCGGCGCCGTCCTTCTCGTACTCGAACACGGTGTACTCGCTCATTTCTTCACTGCGTCTTCGGACACTCGGGGTTGGCTGCGCGCTTCGGCGACGGCCTGGGCAAGTTCGTTGGACGGCACCGGACGCCCGTCGATCCGGTACCCGTCGGGGGTGGCGACGAGGTCGACCCACGCGGTGCCGCGCGGATGCCCGCACCGGCGCTCGCACCCGGACCAGTGCACGGGCACGGGCACCGGCCCGGGCTCGGCCGACGGTTCACCGGTCGCGTCCACGACGGCCCGCGCGTCGGCGCGTACGTCGGACAGCGCTTTGGCGCAGCCCGGCCGACCGGTACAGGCGGTGACGGACTCCCAGGGGCCGTCGGGCGCGACGGACAGGCCCGCTGCCAAGAGGTGCGCGTAGCCGTCGACGGGCCGCCGGGTGCTCGCGCGGGGCAGGACGATGCTCCGCCACGGGGTGATCCGCAGCTCGCCGTCGCCCGGCCCGCCTGCGTCCGCGCCTTCCTCGGCGACGCTCACCAGCACCCGCCACTGGTCGGCGGCGAGCCAGCCGAGCGGGGGCAGGACGCACAGCGGCGTCCGGTCGCCGGTGCCGGGCCCCCACGGCGTGGGCGGCGGCGCGTAGGGCCAGGCCACTTCGGGAACGAGGGCCGCCGCGATGCCGGCCGCACGGAGCCGCACCGCGAACTCCGCGGCGTCCAGGGCGTGTACGGCGGGCAGTTCGGACACCCGCCAGGCGCGGGTGCCGGCCGCGTCCGCGGAGTCGAGGAAGTATTCGGCCGCGAGCAGCGCGGCCCGCGGCGCGTCGGGGGCGTCGACCTCCACGGCGCCGGGGGCGGCGCCGAGCCGGACCAGTGCCCGGCCCCGCGGTCCGCCGAGCACGGTGACATCGGGGTCGAGCGCGGCGACGTCCCCGCGCCCGTCGTCGATGGCGAACAGGAACCGGCCGGACAGGGCCGCCGCGCGGGTGCTCGTACACAGCAGCCGGTCCAATTCCCCTACCCAGGGGGTCACATGGGGACGCTCGGAACCGAGGATCCCGGACAGGGGGGTCGCCACGATGTTCCGTATCCGCTCGTGGCCGGGGGCGGGCAGCAGCCCGGCCCCGTCGAGCAGTTCCGCCAGCCCCGCGCCGCAGCCTTCGGCGAGCCCGCGCAGCTGCACGTTCCCGCGCGAGGTGAGTTCCAGGTGCCCGTCCCCGAACCGGTCGGCGGCGTCCGCCAGTACGGAGGCCTGCCGGGCGGTCAGCAGGCCCCCCGGGATCCGGACCCGCGCCAGGTACCCGTCGTCGGCGGCATGCAGGCGCAGCGCGCCGGGGCAGGCGTCGCCGCGATCCCGTATGACGGGTTCGTCCCGCGCTGCGGCGGAGGGGGGCGTGGGCATGGCGGCGAGCATACCCACGATTCTGCGCCCACCCCCTGTGTCGATCACCACCCCGAACCAGCCACCCCGCCCCGGCCCCGAGCGCACGCACCCCCGCCCGATCCGGCCCCGACGGCGTTTGAGGCGCGGGGTCCGGGGCAGAGCCCCGGAAGCGGCGCCGCACCCGACCGACCGCACCCCCGGCCCACCGCATCCCGGTCCACCGCTCCCCGGCCCCCCAGGCCGGCAGCCGCCCGCCCGCAGGCTGCGGGCCACGACCCACGACCCAGCGTCACCGCAGGTGACCCGCCCCCCTAAGATGAGCCCAAGGCGGCCAACAGGCCCGCCATCGCCGAGGACGGCGACATGGGAGGAAGCCCGGTGCGAATCCGGCGCGGTCCCGCCACTGTGAATCCGCGGCCCCGGCCCCGGATGAGTCAGGAACTCCCGTCGTCCTCACTGCCCGGGGCGCGGAAACCCCGAGGAAGGCCTGCCGCCGCATGATCCTGCTGCTGTCGACGTCCGACACCGATCTGCTCAGCGCCCGCGCAGCGAACGCCGCGGACGCTCCCGTCCCGTACCGGTTCGCGAACCCCTCCCGCCTTCCCCTCGACGACCTCCCCGGTCTCCTCGACGGCGTCACCCTGGTCGTCGTACGCCTCCTCGGCGGCCTCCGCGCCTGGCAGGACGGCCTCGACCTGCTCCTGGCCCCCGGCCAGACCCGCCCGGTGGTCGTCCTGACCGGCGAACAGGCCCCCGACGCCCAGCTGATGGAAGCCTCCACCGTCCCGATCGGCATCGCCGCCGAGGCGCACGGCTACCTCGCCCACGGCGGCCCGGCCAACCTGGACCAGCTCGCCCGCTTCCTCTCCGACACCGTGCTGCTGACCGGCCACGGTTTCGAGCCGCCGGCGGCCTCCCCCACGTGGGGCCCGCTGGAGCGCACCCCGCAGCGCGCCCCCCATGAGGGAGGGCCCCGGATCGCGGTGCTCTACTACCGCGCGCACCAGATGAGCGGCAACACCGCATTCGTGCACACCCTCTCCGAGGCGATCGAGGCGCACGGCGCCCAGGCGCTCCCCCTCTACGTCTCCTCCCTCCGCTCCCCGGAGCCGGAGCTGATCGCGCAGCTCGCGTCCGCCGACGCGATCGTCACGACCGTCCTGGCCGCCGGTGGCACCAAGCCCGCCACCGCCTCCGCCGGCGGTGACGACGAGTCCTGGGACGCCGGCGCGCTGGCCGCCCTCGGCGTGCCGATCCTGCAGGCCCTGTGCCTGACGGGTTCCCGGTCCGCCTGGGAGGAGAACGACGAGGGTCTGTCCCCCCTCGACGCCGCCACCCAGGTCGCCGTCCCGGAGTTCGACGGCCGCCTGATCACCGTCCCGTTCTCCTTCAAGGAGCTGGACGAGGACGGCCTGCCCGCCTACGTCGCCGACCCCGAGCGCGCCGCCCGCGTGGCCGGCATCGCCGTGCGCCACGCGCGCCTGCGCCACATCGACCGCCGCGACAAGAAGATCGCCCTGGTCCTCTCCGCGTACCCGACCAAGCACTCCCGCATCGGCAACGCCGTCGGCCTGGACACCCCGGCCAGCGCCGTGGAGCTGCTGCGCACGCTCATCGCGGGCGGGTACGACTTCGGTCCCGTCGAGGACGTCCCGGGCCTGGTCTCCGGCGACGGCGACGAGCTGATCCGCGCCCTGATCGAGGCCGGCGGCCACGACCAGGACTGGCTCACCGAGGAGCAGCTCGCCCGCAACCCGGTCCGCATCCCGGCGGCCGACTACAAGCGCTGGTTCGCCGAGCTCCCGGCCGATCTGCGTGAGAGCGTCGAGCGGCACTGGGGCGAGGCCCCGGGCAACATGTTCGTGGACCGATCGGCCAACCCCGAGGGCGACATCGTGCTGGCGGCCCTGCGGCGCGCCAACCTCCTCATCCTCATCCAGCCGCCGCGCGGCTTCGGCGAGAACCCGATCGCGATCTACCACGACCCGGACCTGCCCCCCTCGCACCACTACCTGGCCGCGTACCGCTGGATCCAGGCCCGCGCCGAGGACGGCGGTTTCGGCGCCGACGCGATGATCCACCTGGGCAAGCACGGCAACCTGGAGTGGCTGCCGGGCAAGAACGCCGGCCTGTCGGCGTCCTGCGCCCCCGACGCCGCGCTCGGCGACCTGCCCCTCATCTATCCGTTCCTGGTCAACGACCCGGGCGAGGGCACGCAGGCCAAGCGCCGCGTGCACGCCACCCTGGTCGACCACCTGGTGCCGCCGATGGCGCGCGCGGAGTCGTACGGCGACATCGCGCGCCTGGAGCAGCACCTCGACGAGTACGCCCAGATCTCCGCGATGGACCCGGCGAAGCTGCCGGCCATCCGCGCCCAGATCTGGACCCTGATCCAGGCCGCGAAGCTGGATCACGACCTGGGTCTGGAGCAGCGCCCCGACGACGACGGCTTCGACGACTTCCTCCTCCACGTCGACGGCTGGCTGTGCGAGATCAAGGACGCCCAGATCCGCGACGGCCTGCACGTCCTGGGCGGCGCCCCGACCGGCGACGCCCGCGTCAACCTGGTCCTCGCCATCCTGCGCGCCCGCCAGATCTGGGGCGGTACGACGGCCCTGCCCGGTCTGCGCGAGGCGCTCGGCCTCGACGAGTCCGCGGCCACCCGCACCAGCGCCGACGAGGCGGAGGAGACGGCCCGCGCGCTGGTCCAGGCGATGGAGGACGCGGGCTGGGCCCCGGAGGCGGTGGCTTCGGTCGCCGCCGGGCACTCGGCGGACGTGGCGGCCGTACTGGACTTCGCGGCCCGCGAGGTCGTCCCGCGCCTGGCCGGCACCACCGACGAGATCGCCCACGTCGTCAGCGCCCTGGACGGCGCGTTCGTCCCGGCGGGCCCGTCCGGCTCCCCGCTGCGCGGTCTGGTCAACGTGCTGCCGACCGGCCGCAACTTCTACTCGGTGGACCCGAAGGCCGTCCCCTCGCGCCTCGCGTGGGAGACGGGCCAGGCCCTCGCCGACTCGCTGCTGACCCGCTACCGCACGGACAACGGCGCATGGCCCGCCTCCGTCGGCCTGTCCCTGTGGGGCACGAGCGCGATGCGCACCTCGGGCGACGACGTGGCCGAGGCCATGGCGCTGCTCGGTGTCCGCCCGGTCTGGGACGAGGCCTCGCGCCGCGTCACCGGCCTGGAGCCGATCCCGCTCGCCGAGCTCGGGCGGCCGCGCATCGATGTGACCCTGCGCATCTCGGGCTTCTTCCGCGACGCGTTCCCGCACGTCATCGGCCTCCTGGACGACGCGGTGCGGCTGGCGGCCTCGCTGGACGAGCCCGCCGAGGACAACTTCGTACGGGCCCACGCGCAGGCGGACCTGGCCGTGCACGGGGACGAGCGGCGGGCCACCACCCGTATCTTCGGCTCGCGCCCGGGGACGTACGGCGCGGGCATCCTGCAGCTGATCGACTCCCGCGACTGGCGCACCGACGCCGACCTCGCGGAGGTCTACACGGTGTGGGGCGGGTACGCGTACGGCCGCGGCCTCGAAGGACGCGCGGCGCGCGAGGAGATGGAGACCGCCTACAAGCGGATCACGGTCGCGGCGAAGAACACCGACACCCGTGAGCACGACATCGCCGACTCCGACGACTACTTCCAGTACCACGGCGGCATGGTGGCCACCGTCCGCGCCCTGCGCGGCACGGCCCCCGAGGCGTACATCGGGGACTCGACCCGGCCCGAGACGGTCAAGACGCGCACGCTGGTCGAGGAGACCTCCCGGGTCTTCCGCGCCCGCGTCGTGAACCCGAAGTGGATCGAGGCGATGCGCCGCCACGGTTACAAGGGGGCCTTCGAGCTGGCGGCGACCGTCGACTACCTCTTCGGCTACGACGCCACGACCGGCGTGGTGGCCGACTGGATGTACGACAAGCTGACCGAGACGTACGTCCTGGACCCGGAGAACCGCGCCTTCCTGGAGGAGGCCAACCCCTGGGCCCTGCACGGGATCGCGGAGCGGCTGCTGGAGGCCGAGTCCCGCGGCATGTGGGAGAAGCCGGACCCGCAGGTCCTGGAGGCGCTGCGCCAGGTGTACCTGGACACGGAGGGCAACCTCGAAGGCGAAAGCGACTGACCGGACACCGGCTGGATCACACTGAGCCGCATGTGCCATTACTGCGGCTGCCGCGAGATCCCTCTGATCAAGGAGTTCATCGCCGAGCACGAGACGGTGACGAACGCCGCGGGCGACGCGCTGCGCGCCCTGGACGCGGGGGACCTCCCGAGGGCGCGTGCCCTCGTCGCGGAGATGACGGCCGTCCTGCTCGCCCACTGGAAGGGCGAGGAGGACGGCCTGTTCGCCGTCATGGAGCAGGACCCCGAGTACGCCCCGTACATCGAGGCGCTGGTCGGGGAGCACCGCGAACTGGCGGCGTTCCTCGCCGGCGCCGACCTGGCGGACCCGGCGGACGCCGCGGCCCTGCGCCGGGTGGTGGAGGAGCTCCACCACCACATCGCGAAGGAGGAGGACGGCCTCTTCCCCGCTTCCCTCACCGCCCTGACGGGCGACGACTGGGACCTGTCCATCAAGGCCTGGCGCGCGGCCCATCCCGACGGGGACCTGAGGCCCGCCGGGTAGCCGGGAGGCCCCGGCGGCCCCGCTACTTCGCGGCGTGGTCCAGCGCCACGAGCGCCTGCGCCCAGCGCGCGTACTTCAGCTGGCCGAGATCGGCGACGGTCTTCACGCCGAAGGCCTCCCGCAGCAGCTCGCCGTCCTGGTCGGTGACGCCCTTGAGCGCGGCCACCGGCGCCGCGAGCACCTCCGTGATCGGCTTGTCGGCCCACGCCTTGTCCAGCACCTTGTCGAGGTCGATCGCCATGAGTCTCTCTCCCGGAACTCGAAAGTTTGAACTGATGGGACAAACCTAGAACAATCGGACAACCATCCGGGGGTGCGACACCCGCGCCTTCGGGTGCGCCGGACACCTGCCCGGCCAAGGCGCGGGCGGCCCCCCTCCCCCGGGGGATTCCACGTATAATTCGACCCGTTCACCCTGCACCTCGCGTCGGATATCGGAATCGAAAAGGCTGTGACCAAGAAATGAATTCACTGCGGGCGCTTCTCGACGGCGGGATTCCGCTGGTGGCCGTCAGCTTCGACGACAGCGAGACCGAGCCGCGCGCACACGCAGCGAAGAGCGCCGGCGTCGATGTGGCCGAGCTGCGCGTCGACCGGTACGCGGCGACCGACACGGCCCATGTCCTCGCGCAGGTGGACGCGTTCAAGACACTGCCCGTACTGGCCACCATCCGGTCCGCCCACGAAGGCGGCGACTGGAAGGGCACCGAGGCACAGCGCCTCGAACTGTTCCGCGCGCTCGCCCCTCAGGTCCAGGCCGTGGACATCGAGCTCTCCTCCGGTGAAATCCTGTCCGAGGTGATCGAGGCCGCCCATCGGCACGACACGGTGGCGCTCGTCTCCTATCACAATTTCGAATTCACCCCGGCCACCGAGGAACTCCAGGCCGTCATCGACGACGCGAAGAGCGCCGGCGCCGACGTGGTCAAGGTGTCCACCATGGTGCGGTCCGAGGACGACGTACGACGGCTGGCCTCGCTCCTGCTGCGCGCCGGGGCCGAGGACACCCGCCTGATCGTCATCGCCATGGGTGAGGCCGGAGCGGTCTCGCGCGTCTTCTTCCCCGCCCTCGGGTCGCGGATCACGTACTCCTTCTTCGGAGCCAGCTCCGCCCCCGGCCAGCTCGACTTCCCCGAGACCTTCGGCCTGCTGCGCAAGTTCTACCCGGCGTTCGACGAGCGGAAGTCCGCGGAGGCGTGAACTCCGCGCCGGGGAGGGGCGCCCTCTCCCCGGGCACCTCCCCCGGCCTGACCTCTCCCGTCCCCCTACCGGTCACCAGCCTCATCCGTCGCAGAACGACGCGAGCGTCACCTGATGAAGTGAAGTCCCCCTTATCCCACCGGCAACACGGGTAGTGCCCTGCTGATCTCGTGAGGATCCGTACGAGACAGACAGACGAAAGGCCCACCCTGCCGTGACGCAGCCGTTTCAACTGCCGGATTTCTATGTGCCTTATCCGGCGCGACTGAACCCCCACCTGGAGGACGCCAGGGTCCACACCAAGAAGTGGGCCCGCGACTTCGGGATGCTGGAAGGTTCCGGCGTCTGGGAGGAGAGCGACCTCGACTCGCACGACTACGCCCTGCTCTGCTCGTACACCCACCCCGACTGCGACAGCGAGGCGCTGTCCCTGGTCACCGACTGGTACGTGTGGGTCTTCTTCTTCGACGACCACTTCCTGGAGATGTACAAGCGCTCCCAGGACCGCGCGGGCGCCAAGGCCTACCTCGACCGGCTCGGCGCCTTCATGCCGATGGACCTGGGCCCCTCCTCCGACGGCTTTCCCGAGGCGACCAACCCCGTCGAGGCCGGACTCGCCGACCTGTGGGCCCGTACCGTCCCGGCCATGTCGATGGACTGGCGGGAACGGTTCTCCGAGTCCACCCGGAACCTGCTCAACGAGTCGATGTGGGAACTCGCCAACATCAACATCGGGCGGGTCTCCAACCCCCTCGAATACATCGAGATGCGCCGCAAGGTCGGCGGCGCGCCCTGGTCGGCCGGCCTCATCGAGTACGTGTCCGCGGAGGTTCCGGCCCGCGTCGCGCACTCCCGGCCCCTCGGCGTGCTGCGCGACGCCTTCTCCGACGCCGTGCACATCAGGAACGACATCTTCTCCTACCAGCGCGAGGTCTCCGAGGAGGGCGAACTCTCCAACGCCATCCTGGTGTTGGAGACCTTCCTCGGCTGCACCACCCAGGAGGCCGCCGAGGCCTCCAACGACCTGCTCACCTCACGTCTCCAGCAGTTCGAGCAGACCGCCCTCGCCGAACTCCCCCAGCTCTTCGCCGACCACGCCATGAACCCGGCGGAGATCGCCGCGGTCCTCGCCTACGCCAAGGGGCTCCAGGACTGGCAGTCCGGCGGCCACGAATGGCACATGGTCTCCAGCCGCTACATGAACGAGGAGGCCCGGGCCACCGCCCCGCTCACCCTGCCCTTCATGCCCTCGGGCCTCGGCACCACCGCGCTCGACCTCCGCTCCCTCCTCGCCCCCCGCGCCCTGGAACTGCGCCGGCGCTCCTTCACCCACGTCCCCTTCGAGCGCACCGGCCCGTCCGTCATCCCGGACATCTACATGCCGTTCCCCCTCACCCTCAGCCCGCACCACGCCCGCGCGCGCGAGGAATCCGTCGCGTGGGCCAGGGAGATGGGCCTGCTCCACCCCCGGCCCGGCGACCCCGGTTCCGCGATCTGGAACGAGGAGAAGCTGCGCGGCTACGATTTCGCGCTCTGCTCGGCGGGCCTCGACCCCGACGCCACCCCCGAGGCACTGACCCTCAACGCCTCCTGGCTGACCTGGGGCACGTACGGGGACGACTACTACCCGGTGGTCTTCGCGCAGGCCAAGAACCCGGCGGCCGCCAAGGCCACCCATGCCAGGCTGGTCGCCATGGTCCCCGTGGACCACGCCGAGCAGGCCGTGCCGGCCACCGCGATGGAGCGCGCCCTCGGCGACCTGTGGGTGCGCACCAGCCGGGACATGAGCCCGTCGGTGCGCTCCGAGTTCCGGGCCACCCTCGTGGACATGCTGGAGAGCTGGCTGTGGGAGGTGGACAACCAGATCCTCAACCGCATCCCGGACCCGGTGGACTACGCCGAGATGCGCCGCCGCACCTTCGGCACCTACCTCACCATGTACCTGTGCCGGCTCGGCCAGGCGGGCCGGGGCATCCCCGAGGAGATCTACTCCTGCGGCACCATCCGCTCCCTGGAGAACGCCGCCGCCGACGCCGCGTGCCTGATGAACGACATCTTCTCCTACCAGAAGGAGGTGGAGGTCGAGGGCGAGGTGCACAACTACGTGCTCGTCACCCGCAACTTCTTCGACATCGACTACGAGGAGGCCCTGCACATCTGCCACTCGCTGATGACGCAGCGCACCGAGGAGTTCGAGCACATCGTCGCCGCCCAACTGCCGCTGCTCTACGAGGACTGGAAGCTGGACGCCGGAGCCCGGGCCGGACTGGACTGCTACGTCCGCGAGTTGCAGGACTGGCTCGCAGGAATCCTCAACTGGCACCAGAAGGTGAAGCGTTACCGCGAGGAGGACCTGCACCGGCTGGGCGACGGGATCTCCACCGGCGTCCTGGGCCCCTCCTTCGGCATGGCGGCGGCCCGCATCCGCCTGCCCGCCGGCTGAGCGCGGACCGCAGGTCACACGCTGCGAGCCCGCCGTAAGAGCGCGACCCCCTAGAACTCGTCCGCCGTGTGCGGCAGCAGCGCGGTGCGCAGTCCGGCGTCCAGGGCTGCCGCCGCGCCGGGCGCGTGCTCCACCACCAGTGCGGCCGCGGCCAGTTCGACGGCACGGGTCCCGCCGAGGTAGCAGGCCGCGAGCTCCCGTACGTCCAGGGTCAGGTCCGGCTCCCGGCCCGCGGCGGGCTCGTACGCCGCCCCGTCGGGTCCGGCCTTCAGGAGGAACCGCCCCGCGTTCGCGGGCAGTCGTACGTCGGTCACCTCCAGTACGAGTTCCACGGGCGCGGCCCACGACCTCCCGGTCAGTGCCGCCGCCACGTCGACCAGGCGCAGCCACAGCGCCGGGAACACGGCGGTGATCCGGACCTGGTCCCGGTCGGCGGCGAAGTGCAGCAGCGGGTCGTCGACCGGCCGGCCCCACGCGGTGACCCGGCCCGTGAGGTCGAGGGAGGCCAGGCACTCCCACAGGGCGGCGGCGACCTCCGGGGTGTCGGCCTCCAGCTCCTGGACCTGGACCAGGCCCGGCGTCCGCACGACCCCCGTGTCCTCCTCGGGCTTCGTGCGGTAGAGGACGTAGCCCGCGATCGGCTCTCCCGGCTCCCCGAGGACGATGATCCGGGGCGGGCTGAGCTCCTCGTCCTCCTCGTCCTGCTCGGTGAGCCACTCCTCGGTCCAGCGCCGCTCGCTGCGGGTGGGCCGCCCGGACCGGACCGCGCGGGCCGCCTCGTGGTACGGGCCCACGACGGCCACCGCGTCCGCGGGTGCGACCAGCCGCAGCGGCCGCCGGTCCGGCTCGATGCGCAGGGCCAGCGGCCGGGTGGAGTCGATCTCGATGGTGGCGCCCTGGGTGGCGCTGCCGTAGCCGAAGCGCCCGTAGATGGCGGCCTCGGAGGCCCACAGGGCGGCGACGGGGCTGCCGGCCGCCCCCGCCCGCCGCAGCATCTCGCCCATCAGGGCGGTCAGTACGCCGCGTCGGCGGTGGGTGGGGGCGACGGAGACGAAGGTGAGCCCGGGGCAGGGCAGGTCCGCCCCGGGCACCGAGAGCCGGAACGCGTGCGCGGCCATGAAGCCGACGATCGCGTCGCCGTCGTAGGCCCCGATCCGCATGCAGTGGCGGAGCAGCTCGTGGTGCCGTTCGCGCCCCTCCTTCTCGGGACGGTCGTGGAAGACCAGGTACGCGAGCTCCAGCGCGCGGTCGATGTCGGCCTCGGGCACCTCGCGGATCTCCACCATGATCCGGAGACTAATCGGTCATGGCGGACCAGTCACTTCATAAGGGGCGGTTTCCGGCCGCCGGCCTCGGGTCAGCGCGCCGCGGGCCCCGTCCAGTCCGCCGGGACGTGCCCGATCCGGACCCGCTGCGGGTGGTCGCCCACGGGTACGGACACCCGCTTGGTGCCGGTCGCGAAGTCGATGGCCGTGACCTGGTCGGAGCCGCTCTCGGAGATCACGCAGCCGGAGCCGTCACCGTCGACGGTGGCCCAGTAGGGCTTGGCGGCGGGCACGAGCGGCCCTTGCTCCAGGGTGGCCCGGTCCACGACGGTCACGTAGTCGTCCATGGTCCCCGCGATGCACAGCTTGGCCCCGTCCGGGCTCATGGACATGCCGTGGTGCCGGGAGTCGTTGACCCAGGTGGTGCGGTCGGTGCTGGTGGCGGGGTTCTCGGGGAGGGTTTTGACCCGGGTGATCCGGTCGGCGGCCACGTCGTACTCGACGAAGCCGTTGAAGAAGGACACCTGGAAGTAGAGCTTCGACTCGTCCGGGGCGAAGGACATGGGCCGCACGGCGTCGGACAGGTCGGAGCGGCCGAAGGCGTCGAGGCGGGCCCGCATGTCGATCACCCGGACCGGGCGGAAGGTCTGCGCGTCGGCGACCGTGATCCTGCGGTCGCCCTTCGTCCAGTCCAGCCAGCGCGCGTCGAGGGCGGAGGTCACGTCGCCGATGGAGCTGTTCCACAGGAACCGGCCGTCCCGGGTGAAGGTGTTCTCGTGCGGCTTGTCGCCGGTGGCGAAGGAACCTGCCGGGCGGCCGCTCGCCATGTCCAGGACGTGCACGGTGTTGGCGGTGGAGGCGGAGACCGCCACGCGGGTGCCGTCCGGGGAGACCGCCATGTGGTCGGCGCGGTAACCGGCGACGGGAAAGCGCCAGTTGATGCGACCGGTGCGGACGTCGATGGAGACGACGTCGGCGAAGCTGGGTCGGGAGGCGATGACGGCGGAGCCGTCCGGGGTGGTGTACATGTCGTCCACGAACTGGTCGTGGCCCTCGCCCGCGGTGGTCCGGACGCCGAGGAAGTAGGCGAGTTTCACCGGGTTGAGGTAGATCTCCCGGAGCCGCTCCTCCTTGTCCGGGATCATGTCGATCCGGCCCACCTTGGCGAGGTTCCCGGTGGAGGCGAGGACGTCGGCGGTGCCCTCCCAGTTGTTGCCCACGAACAGGACCTCGCGCGGACCGGCGCCGGCGGGCCCGGCGCCCGCCGGCAACCCGGCACCCGCCGCGGGCGCGGGACCCGCCGCGAGGGCGGCCAGCGCCAGCGCGGCCACGGCCGCCAGGGCCGGCAAGGCCGTCAAGACACCGCGGTTACTCGATCGGCTGGCAGACATCCGGTCAACTCCGTTACGTGGAGACGCTGTTACCGGCCGGTAAGATAGGCGGAACAGCGAAAGGGCGCAACCCCCACGGGGGTGGGCCCGGTGCCCACCGTGCGGCA
>NZ_JBEXPT010000081.1:0-30376 GCF_040612195.1 Streptomyces sp. NPDC006450
GCATCGGCGCACACGGCGCCGGAAGCGACCCCGACTCCGTCGGGAACCACGCCTGCCGACGCGGCAGGCAAGTCGGCGGCCCCGAGGCCGTCCGCCCCCGGGGTCGGCCCGGGTCCGGCGGGAGCCGTCCCGGGCGCCCGACCGGGACCGGCAGGTTCCATCCCGGCCGCCACGTCGGGGACGGGACGAGCCGGGTCAGCCGCCGGACCGGGACCGGCAGGGGCCGTCCCAGCGGACACGTCGGGGCCGGCCGGAGCCGGGTCAGCCGCCAGGTCGGGGCCGGCAGGGGCCGTCCCAGCGGACACGTCGGGGCCGGCCGGAATCGGGGCGGACGGCCGGTCGGGGGCGGACGAGGCCGGGAGGGTCGGCTGGGGGGTGAGGGCGGATTCCGCGAGGGTGCGGAGGGCCGTGAGGAGGGGGGCTATGGCCGGCTCGTGGCGGAGGGGGGCGTCCGTGCCGTCCGTTTCGGCCGGGACTCCCGCCGCGATCAGGGCGCGGCGCATCTGCGGCAGGGTGCGGCCGCCGGCGCGGACCAGGACGGCCATGTCCTGCCACGGAACGCCCTCCTCCAGGTGGGCCCGGCGCAGGATGTCGGCGATGTTGTCCAGTTCCGCACCGGCCGTGGGGTAGGTGAACACCTCGACCCGGCCGCCCTCGCGGGTCGACGCGAGCGCGCGGTGGGCCCGTACCGCGGCCGAGGGCAGGCGCGGCACCTGCATGCGGGTGGCCAGGTGGCGGGTGGCGGCCAGGAGGACCGAGGACGAGCGGCGGGAGACCGTCAGGGCACGGACCTCCGCTCCGGGGAAGGAGGTCTCGAAGTCCAGGATGTTGTTGATGTCCGCGCCGCGGAAGGCGTAGATCGACTGGTCGGGGTCGCCGAAGGCGGTCAGCCGCCCGGAAGGGCCGGCCAGCGCGCGCAGCAGCCGCAGCTGGGAGGCGTCCGTGTCCTGGTACTCGTCCACGTAGATCACGTCGTACAGGGACGCGAGCGAGGGGGTGCGCTCCGCCAGGAGGACCGCGCGGTGGAGGAGTTCCGCGTAGTCCAGGGTGCCCTGGAGGTCCAGGACGTCCAGGTACTCGGCGAGGAAGGCCGCCGCCGCCTTCCAGTCCGGGCGGCCGAGGCGGGACGCGAAGTCGGAGAGGGCCTGCGGGCCCAGGCCCAGCTCGCGGGCGCGGGCGAGCACCGCTCGGACCTCGTCCGCGAAGCCCCGCGTGGTCAGCGCGGCCCGCAGGTCGTCAGGCCAGCGGATCGAGCGGATCCGGCGCTGGCCTTCGAGGAGGGTGCGGACCATGACGTCCTGCTCCGGGCCGGAGAGGAGGCGCAGCGGGTCCGCGAAGAGTTCCGCGTCCTGGTGGGAGCGGACCAGCCCGTAGCAGAAGGAGTGGAAGGTGGTGGCCTGCGGGGCGCGCGCGCCGCCGAGCCGCAGGGCGGTCCGGTCGCGCAGTTCGACCGCGGCCTTGCGGCTGAAGGTGAGGATCAGCACCCGCGCGGGGTCGGCCCCTGCCTCGACGCGGGCCGCGACCGCTTCCACCAGGGTGGTCGTCTTTCCGGTGCCCGGTCCGGCCAGGACCAGCAGCGGGCCGCCCGTGTGCTCAACCACCGCCCGCTGCGCTGCGTCCAGCACAGGGGGATCCACCCGCTCCGCACCGGTACGCACCAGGCGGTACGCGTCCGGGGTCCGCGTACGCCGCCGCTCGGAGCGGTGGCCGTCGGAGGAAGAGGTGTTCACGTGGGGTGCCGGTCCTGGTGGGTCTGCCGTTGCGGCGGTCGCTGCCGCAGCGGTTGCTGCTGTGGTGACGGCCCGGGCGGTGGCCGTGGCCGAAGCCTCGGCCGAAGCGGTGGCCGAAGCCGAAGAGGCAACGCTACGGCAAGGCGCGCGGCGGGCGCAGTTTCCCCGGGACTCCGGTCCCCGCTCCGGCGCTCGCTCGGGCCCCCGCTCCGGCTCCCGCACCGGCCCTCGCTCCGGCCCTCACTCCCGGTCCCGCTCCGGCCCTCGGTCCAGCTCCCGCACCGCCCCTCGCTCCGGCGCTCACTGCCATCCGGTCCCACGCGTCCCCCGTACGGGGCTTCGCACGTCCCTTCGACTGCCCCTCCGGGCCGCACATGGCCGAAGCTGTCACATGTGACCTTCGTCCCGCGCTGCGTCCCCGTCGAACCCGTCCCAGCGTGCCCGCCGCATGTCGAGCCGCGGTTCGCCGTCGCCGGTGAGCCGCAGCGGGGTGGCCTCGGCCCGGTAGTTCTCCAGCGCCCGCCGCTCGCTGCCGGGCAGCGGACGGCCGTCCGCCCGCACCACGCGCCACCAGGGCACGGCTCCGCCGTAAAGCGCCATGACGCGGCCCACTTGGCGGGGCCCGCCCTCGCCGAGCCACTCCGCGACGTCGCCGTACGTCATCACCCGGCCGGGCGGAATCCGCTCGGCCGCCTCCAGCACCCGCTCCGCGTACGCCGGCAGCTCTTCGCTCATTCGGCCCATGGTGCCGCACCGGACCGACAAGGGAGCGCCCAGCACGTGGAAGCCGGTGTTCCGGACCGGCTCGCACCCTGCTGCCCCCCGCGGCCGCCGGTCCATGCCACCATCTTCCGGGCGGTGACGCGTGATACGTGATCAAGAAGAGACGGAAGTGACGGGAAAGGAGCAGGGTGTGAGTCCTCCGGACGGCGCGGCGGCGAACGACGGCGCGCGCCCAGACGAAGGCCCGCCCCCGGGCCGCGAGGACACCCACGCGGACCTGCCACCGGCTCCTTCTCCGCATCAGGCCCCGCCCCCTGTCCCGGTCCGTGCTCCGGTCCCTGCCCCGGCTCCGGTCCCTGACCCTGCCCCGGCTCCGGCCGCGGCCCCCGGGGACGCCGAGACCCCGCACGGCCACACCCCGACGGCCGCCGACCAGGTCGAGGTCGACGAGCCGCTGCTCGCCGCCCGCGTGCACCGCCCCTCCGACCTCGTACGCCTCCTCGTCGGGATCCTCGGCATCGCCGTCGTCCTCGCCATCGCCGCCTTCGCCCACGGCACCACCGCGGGTCTGGAAGCCGACATCAGCAACGGCACCGGGCAGGCGCCCGACGCACTGATCAAGGTCGCCGGACTGGTGTCCAGCATCGCCGTGCTCCTCGTGCCCGTGGCCTTCGCCATCGAGCGGCTGATCAAACGCGACGGGCTGCGCATCGCCGACGGCGTGCTCGCCGCCGTCCTCGCGCACGGGGTCACCCTCGCCACCGACCTGTGGGTCTCCGAGGCCGCGCCCGAGACCATTCAGGAGGCCCTCACACGCCCCATGAACCTCGGCGGCTCCCTCAGCGATCCGGTGCACGGCTACCTCGCGCCCGTGATCGCGTACATGACCGCCGTCGGGATGACCCGGCGCCCCCGCTGGCGGGTCGCACTGTGGGTGGTCCTGCTGCTGGACGCCTTCGCGATGCTGGTCAGCGGCTACACCACCCCCTTCTCGATCATCCTGACCGTGCTGATCGGCTGGAGCGTCGCGTACGGAACCCTGTACGCGGTCGGCTCGCCGAACGTCCGCCCGACCGGGCAGAACCTCCTCGCGGGCCTGCGCCGGGTCGGTTTCCAGCCGGTCAGCGCGATGCGCGCCGAGTCCCCGGAGGGTCCCGACAGCACCGAGGTCAGCGACCGGGGGCGGCGCTACCACGTCACGCTGGAAGAGGGCCCACCGCTCGACGTCACCGTCGTGGACCGGGAGCAGCAGGCCCAGGGCTTCTACTACCGGGTCTGGCGCCGCCTCACGCTGCGGGGGATCACCACACGGCGCAGTCTGCAGTCCCTGCGCCAGGCGCTGGAGCAGGAGGCGCTGCTCGCGTACGCGGCCATCGCCGCCGGAGCCAACGCGCCCAAGCTCATCGCCACCTCCGAGCTCGGTCCGGACGCCGTGATGCTCGTCTACGAGCACCTGGGCGGCCGGAGCCTGGACCAGCTGGCCGACGAGGAGATCACCGACGAGCTGAGCCGCAACGCCTGGCAGCAGGTACGGGCCCTGCAGTCCCGGCGGATCGCACACCGCAGGCTGACCGGGGACGCCCTCGTGGTGGATCGTTCCGGCAGTGGCGACGGCAGCGATGGCGCCCCGGCGGCCACCATCACCCTGACCGACCTGCGCGGCGGAGAGATCGCGGCCGGCGACCTCGTGCTGCGCATGGACATCGCGCAGCTGCTCACCACCCTCGGCCTGCGGGTCGGCGCCGAGCGCTCGGTCGCCTCGGCGGTGTCGGTGCTCGGCCCGGACGCGGTGGCGGACTGTCTGCCGCTGCTCCAGCCGATCGCGCTGAGCCGCTCCACGCGGGCGACGCTGCGCAAGCTGGCGCGGGAGCGGGCGGACCGGGAGCGGGAAGCCGTACTGGAGTCCTCGCGGGCGGCGAAGGCCCTCCGCGAGGCGGGCTCCGCTTCGCCCGCCACCCGCTCCGCCGGCGAGAAGAAGGCCGAGAAGAAGGCCCTGGACGACGCGCTCGACGGGGCCCGCGAGGAGGATCTGCTGAGCCAGATCCGCCAGCAGGTGCTGCTGATCCGCCCGCAGGCGCCGGTGGAACCGGCCCGGCTGGAGCGGATCCGGCCGCGCACGCTGGTGTCGTTCATCGCGGGCGCGTTCGGCGCGTACTTCCTGGTCACCCAGATCGCGCACGTCGACTTCGCCACCACCATCGGTGATGCGCAGTGGGGCTGGGTCGGGGTGGCGCTCGCCTTCTCGGCGCTGACCTATTTCGCGGCGGCGATGAGCCTGCTGGGCTTCGTGCCCGAGCGGGTGCCGTTCCTGCGGACCGTACTGGCCCAGGTCGCCGGATCCTTCGTGAAGCTGGTGGCGCCGGCGGCGGTCGGCGGTGTCGCGCTGAACACCCGCTTCCTCCAGCGGGCCGGCATCCGCCCGGGGCTGGCCGTGGCCAGCGTGGGCGCCTCGCAGCTCTTCGGGCTGGCGAGCCACATCCTGCTGCTGCTGTCCTTCGGTTATCTGACGGGGACCGAGAAGACCCCCGAGATGACCCCGTCGAGGACGGTCATCGCCGGTCTGCTGACGGTGGCCGTGCTGGTGCTCGTGGTCACGGCCGTGCCCTTCCTGCGGAAGTTCGTGGCGACCCGGGTACGGGCCCTGTTCGCGGGAGTGGTCCCGCGCATGCTGGACGTGCTCCAGCGGCCGCAGAAACTGATGACGGGCATCGGCGGGATGCTGCTGCTGACGGGCTGCTTCGTGATGTGCCTGGACGCCTCGATCCGCGCCTTCGGCGGCGGCGAGGAAATCAGCTACGCGAGCATCGCCGTGGTCTTCCTGGCCGGCAACGCCCTGGGCTCGGCCGCTCCGACACCGGGCGGCATCGGAGCGGTGGAGGGCGCGCTGACGCTGGGCCTGGTCGCGGCGGGGCTGGACGGCCAGGTGGCCTTCTCGGCGGTGCTGCTGTTCCGCGTGGTGACGTTCTGGCTGCCGGTGCTGCCGGGATGGATCTCCTTCAACTTCCTGACGCGCAAGGAAGCGATCTAAATCCCCTGGAGCTCTGGCGGCGGCGCTGCCTAGGGTGACCGGATGAACGCACTACGGATCGTGTCCGACCGGGGGCAGTGGCGGAGCGGCTTCGAGGAGCGGGTCCTGGCCGGGTACCGGGCGGCGGGATGCCCGGATCCGCTGGCCCGGGCGCTGCGGGACCGGGCGCTGAAGGGGATCGACGACTGGACGGTGGCCACCGACGGCGCGGGGTGGATCGCGGTCGGGGTGTCCGAGGACAACGGGGCGACCGTGGGCCGGATCCACGACCTGACGGCGTCGGACACCGCGACGGCCCGCGAGTGGGCCGAGCGCTGGTGCGCCGAGCAGGGTGCACGGCGGGTGGAGGTCCGCCTCACCGGCGGAGCGGTGGCAGGGGCAGGCGCCGGAGCCGGAGCCGGAGCCCCGGCGGGGCCCTTCGCCGGCTACTCCGTACGGGGCCAGAGCCGGATGCGCGCCATCGCCGAGCACCCGGCCCTGCCGCCGGGCCTCACCGTCCGCCGGCTCACCGAGGAGGAGTACCCGGGCTGGTACGCCGGCGAGGAGGCCGCGTACGTGGCGGACATCGTGCGGGCAGGGGTCCTGACCCCGGAGCAGGCCAAGGCGAAGTCCGACGAGGACTTCGCCCGCCACCTCCCGCAGGGCTACCGGACGCCCGGACACGCCTTCTACGCGCTGGAGGCCGACGGGCAGGTGATCGGCACGGGCTGGGTGAACCACGGCTTCCTGCCCGGCGTGACCTTCGGCTTCTCGCTGGAGGTGTACGAGGAGCACCGCGGCAGGGGCTACGGCCGGGCCGCGATGGCCGTCGGCGAGTGGGCCACCCGGCAGGGCGGTGACCAGGCGCTGATGTTCAACGTCTTCGGGGGCAACGAGGTGGCGATGGGCCTCTACGACAGCACCGGCTTCGCCGTGCTGGACGAGTTCCGCTCGCTCCCCCTCTGAAGAGCGCGCGGGCCGCGCGCGCGGCCCCTCCGGAGCCCGGTTCGGTGGCCCGTCCGGAGCCCGGTCCGGAGGCCGTCTCGGAGGCCCGACCGGAGGCCCGTCCGGAGCGAGCGCCGCGGCCCGTCAGTAGATCAGCAGCAGCGAAACCGACAGGGCCGCCGAGCACACGAGTTCGACGGCCCCGATCACCGGCGCCCTGAGCCCGCGGCCGGGGAGTACGGCGGCGCGGGCCAGGTAGCCCGCGAAGGGGATCGCCAGCCACGGGGACAGGAGGGCCGCCAAGGCGGTGGCCGCCGCGTGGTAGGCCACCGAACCGCGGTAGTACGTAAAGGAGTTCCGCTCCCTGATCATCGTCTTCACGTACGGGACCGTGCCCGCGAAGTACAGCAGGCAGGCGGCGGCCGGCGCCCAGGGCAGGCCTCCACCGCCCAGCCGCGCCGCCACCAGCAGCATCCCGCACGCCGGGACCACCGCGACCAGACCGTTGACCAGTGCCCGCTCCCAGCCCAGCCACGCGAACCAGGTGTTCACGGCCACACAGGGCGCCGCCGCCGCGCCCGCGAGCAGCAGCCACGGCTGGAGCACCGCGAGCGGGATCCCCGCCAGGGCGGTGGCCGCGCCGAGGACGAGGGCCGGGCGGACGTGCCGCCGCGCCACCTCCGGGCGCCGGGCGGCGACCCGGCGCAGGCGCAGCCACTGCTGGGCGTGGAAGACCGCCGCGTAGCCGAGGAGCCAGGCCGCCAGGAGCAGGGCGTGCTGCCGACCCGGCTCCGGGGAGAGGAACGTGCCCACGAGGAAGGGCACCGTGAGCATCGCCCACGCCCCGTGCTGGTCCGGGATCCAGGAGGCCTTCTTCGGCGGCACGTTCCCCGACCTTCCCTTCGGCGCTTTCCCGGAATTGGTATTCAGGCTCGTAATTTTGCGGCCGCACAAAGGAGTTGGCCTTCTCCAGGGTGGCATCCACCCGGCCCGCGAAAGACCGGAATTAGGTCACGCCCCTACGGGACCTTTGTCATCGGATTCGCCTCCGCGCCGGGCGTAGCGTCGTGTCTGGGTCATCTTGCCCGGACCCCACGCACCGCCACGCACCGCCTTTTATTCCGGCCTGGAGGGTCGCCTTGCACGAGCGCCATGTACGCGACGGACGCGACGGACACCAGGACGCCGCCGAATCCCTGATCAGGGCGGGCAGCTTCTTCAGGACCGCCGAGGTCTCCGACGACCTGCGGACCGTCCACCACACCGGCGGCCGCGCCGCGGAGGCCTTCTACCGGGACCGGTGGAGCCACGACAAGGTCGTGTACTCCACCCACGGCGTGAACTGCACCGGCTCCTGCCGGTGGAAGGTCTACGTCAAGGACGGGATCATCACCTGGGAGACCCAGTCCACCGACTACCCCTCCGTGGGCCCCGGCAGCCCCGAGTACGAGCCCCGCGGCTGCCCGCGCGGCGCCTCGTTCTCCTGGTACTCCTACTCCCCCACCCGGGTGCGCTACCCGTACGTGCGCGGCGCCCTGCTGGAGATGTACCGCGAGGCCAAGGCGCGCCTGGGCGACCCGGTCGAGGCCTGGGCCGACATCCAGTCCGACCCGGTGCGCCGGCGTACGTACCAGCGGGCGCGCGGCAAGGGCGGCCTGGTGCGGGCGACGTGGGAGGAGGCGACGGAGATCGTCGCCGCCGCGCACGTGCACACGATCAAGGAGCACGGTCCGGACCGGGTCGCCGGCTTCTCGCCGATCCCGGCGATGTCCATGGCCTCGCACGCGGCCGGTGCCCGTTTCCACTCGCTCATCGGCGCGCCGATGCTGTCCTTCTACGACTGGTACGCCGACCTCCCGGTCGCCTCCCCGCAGGTCTTCGGTGACCAGACGGACGTCCCCGAGTCGGGCGACTGGTGGGACGCCGCCTACCTGATGATGTGGGGCTCGAACGTCCCCGTCACCCGCACCCCGGACGCCCATTGGATGGCCGAGGCCCGCTACCGCGGCCAGAAGGTCGTGACGGTCTCCCCGGATTACGCGGACAACACGAAGTTCGCCGACGAATGGATGCACCCGCACCCCGGCACGGACGGTGCGCTGGCCCTGGCGATGGGCCACGTCATCCTCAAGGAATTCTTCGTCGACGAGCAGACCCCCTTCTTCACGGATTACGTCCGCCGGTACACCGACCTGCCTTTCCTGGTGTCCCTCACCGAAACCGAACAGGGCCTGGTTCCCGGAAAGTTCGTCACCGCGGCCGATCTCGGTCACGCGGATCTTCCGGACGCGGGCGAGAACGCGCAGTGGAAGACCGTGCTGATCGACGACACCACCGGCGAGATCGTCGTCCCGAACGGCACCCTCGGCCACCGCTGGGGCAGGAACGAGAAGCCCGAGTGGAATCTCGAACTCGGCGACACCGTCCCGCGCCTGACCCTCCACGGCACCGCCGACGAGAGCGTGGAGATCACCCTGCCCCGCTTCGAGGACGACGAGCAGGGCGTGGACCAGGACGGGAGGCCGCGCGGCACGATCCGCCGCGGTGTGCCCGTACGGCGCCTGGCGACGGCCGGCGGGGACCGGCTGGTGACCACCGTCTTCGACCTGATGCTCGCCCAGTACGGGGTCGGCCGCGAGGGTCTGCCCGGCGTGTGGCCCACCGGCTACGAGGACGCGAGCGCCCCGGGCACCCCCGGCTGGCAGGAGTCTCTGACCTCGGTCCCGGCGGCCCAGGCGACGCGCGTGGCAAGGGAGTTCGCGCAGACGGCGGAGGACTCCCAGGGCCGCTGCATGATCCTGATGGGCGCGGGCACCAACCACTGGTTCCACTCCGAGACGATCTACCGCTCCTTCCTGGCCCTGCTCACCCTCACGGGCTGCCAGGGCCGCAACGGCGGCGGCTGGGGCCACTACGTCGGCCAGGAGAAGTGCCGCCCGGTCACCGGCTGGGCGACGCTGGCCGCCGCCTCCGACTGGTCGCGCCCGCCGCGCCAGATGATCGGCGCGGCCTGGTTCTACCTGCACACCGACCAGTGGCGCTACGACACCCTGCCGGCCGAGGCGCTCGCCTCCCCGCTCGCTTCCGGCGCCTTCGAGGGCATGACGGGCTCGGACTGCCTGGCGGCGAGCGCCCGGATGGGCTGGATGCCCTCGTACCCGACCTTCGACCGCAACCCGCTGGAGCTGGGCGAGGCCGAGGACCCGGTCGCCGAAACGATCCGGCAGCTGCGGAGCGGCGAGCTCGGCTTCGCCGGCGAGGACCCGGACGCCCCGGGCAACTGGCCGCGCGTGCTGAACGTATGGCGGGCCAACCTGCTGGGCTCCAGCTCCAAGGGCAACGAGTACTTCCTCAAGCACCTCCTCGGCACGCACTCCAACCTGCCCGAGGACGGGCCGCGCTGCACGCCGAAGGACGTGACGTACCGGGAGGAGGACGTCGAGGGCAAGCTCGACCTGCTCATGTCCATGGACTTCCGGATGACGTCCACGACGCTGCTCTCCGACGTGGTGTTCCCGGCGGCCACCTGGTACGAGAAGCACGACCTGTCCTCCACGGACATGCACCCCTTCCTGCACGCCTTCACCCCGGCCGTGGACCCGCCGTGGCAGGCGCGCTCCGACTACGACGCCTTCACGTTGCTGGCGGAGCGTTTCGGCGAGCTCGCGGGGACCCACCTGGGCGTCCGCAAGGACCTGGTCGCGACCGCCCTGCAGCACGACACCCCGGGCGGCGAGATGGCCCAGCCGGGCGGGGTCGCGCTGGACTGGTCGAAGGGCGAGTGCGAGCCCGTACCGGGCCGGACCATGTACAACCTGCAGGTCGTGGAGCGGGACTACGGGGCGGTCGGCGAGAAGTTCGCCGCGCTCGGCCCGCTCGTCGACACGCTGGGCGTCACCACGAAGGCGGTCACCTTCGACGTGGCCGAGGAGATCGCCTACCTCGGCGCGAAGAACGGCACGGTCCGCGGCGGCGTCGCCGACGGCCGTCCGCGCCTGGAGACCGCCCAGCAGGCCTGCGAGGCGATCCTCTCCCTGTCCGGCACCAGCAACGGCCGCCTCGCCACGCAGGGGTTCGAGACGCTGGAGAAGAAGGTCGGCACCCCGATGGCCCATCTGGCCTCCGAGGCCGAGGGCAAGCGGATCACCTTCGCCGACACCCAGGCCCGCCCGGTCCCGGTGATCACCTCGCCGGAGTGGTCGGGCTCCGAGTCCGGCGGGCGCCGCTACACGGCCTTCACGATCAACACCGAGCACCTCAAGCCCTGGCACACCCTCACCGGCCGCCAGCACTTCTTCATCGACCACGACTGGCTGCACGAGGTCGGGGAGTCCCTGCCCGTCTACAAGCCGCCGCTGAACATGCACACCCTGTACGGGGAGCCCGAGCTCGGCACGGTCGACGAGAAGGCGAAGTCGGTGGCCGTCCGCTACCTGACCCCGCACAACAAGTGGGCGATCCACAGCCAGTACCAGGACAACCTCTACATGATGACCCTGGGCCGCGGCGGCCAGACGGTGTGGATGTCCCCGCAGGACGCCGAGGCGATCGGAGTCGCGGACAACGACTGGATCGAGGCGGTCAACCGCAACGGCGTGATCACCGCCCGCGCGATCGTCTCCCACAAGATGCCGCCCGGCACGGTCTACATGAACCACGCGCAGGAGCGCACGGTCGGCGTCCCCAGGACGGAGAAGACCGGCCGTCGCGGCGGCATCCACAACTCGCTGACCCGGGTGATGCTCAAGCCCACCCACCTCATCGGCGGCTACGCCCAGCTGACCTGGGCCTTCAACTACCTCGGCCCGACCGGCAACCAGCGCGACGAGGTGACGGTCATCCGCCGCCGCGACCAGAAGGTGGAGTTCTAATCGTGCCCCGTCGCGAAGCGACCATCGGACGTGTGATGGCCCAAGTAGCCATGGTCATGAACCTCGACAAGTGCATCGGCTGCCACACCTGCTCGGTCACCTGCAAGCAGGCGTGGACCAACCGGCAGGGCACCGAGTACGTCTGGTTCAACAACGTCGAAACCCTCCCCGGCCAGGGTTACCCGCGCCGCTGGGAGGACCAGGAGAAGTGGAAGGGCGGCTGGGAGCGCACCCGCTCCGGCAAGCTCCGCCTGAGAGCGGGCGGGCGCCTCGCCAAGCTGGGCAAGATCTTCGCGAACCCGGACCTGCCGGAGATCGACGACTACTACCAGCCCTGGACCTACGAGTACAAGAACCTCACCGAGGCCCCGGCGGGCGACGACATGCCCACCGCCCGGCCCGTCTCCCAGCTCACCGGCGAGCCCATCGACACGATCGAGTGGGGTCCGAACTGGGACGACAACCTCGGCGGCGCGCCCACGCACGCACCGCGGGACCCGATCATCGAGAAGATCCGCGACGAGGTCGGCGAGAAGATCCGCTTCGAGTTCGAGCAGAGCTTCATGTTCTACCTCCCGCGGGTCTGCGAGCACTGCCTGAACCCCGCGTGCGTCTCCTCCTGCCCCTCCGGCGCGATGTACAAGCGCGAGGAGGACGGCATCGTCCTGGTCGATCAGGACCAGTGCCGCGGCTGGCGGATGTGCGTGACCGGATGCCCGTACAAGAAGGTGTACTTCAACCACCGGACCGGCAAGGCGGAGAAGTGCACCTTCTGCTTCCCGCGCATCGAGGTCGGCATGCCGACCGTGTGCTCGGAGACCTGCGTGGGCCGGATGCGCTACCTCGGCGTGATGCTCTACGACGCCGACAAGGTGGCCGAGGCCGCCGCGGCCGAAGACGAGCACGATCTGTACCCGGCCCAGGTGGAGTGCTTCCTGGACCCCGCGGACCCGGCCGTGATCGCCGCCGCCCGCGCGGCCGGCATCACCGACGAGTGGCTCGACGCGGCCCGCCGCTCCCCGGTCTACGACCTGATCGCCACCTACCAGGTCGCCCTCCCGCTCCACCCGGAGTACCGGACGATGCCGATGGTCTGGTACGTCCCTCCGCTCTCCCCCGTCGTCGAGGCGGTCGCCGCCACCGGCAGCGACGGCGAGGACGCCGGCAACCTCTTCGGCGCCATCGAGGCCATGCGCATTCCCGTCGAGTACCTCGCGGAGGTCCTCACCGCCGGGGACACCGTGCCGGTCGAGGCGGTGCTGCGCCGGATGGCCGCGATGCGCGCCTACATGCGCCGCGTCAACCTGGGCGAGGAGCGGGACGAGTCGATCGCGCGGGCCGTCGGGCTGTCCGGCCAGGAGATGGAGGACATGTTCCGGCTCCTCGCCATCGCCAAGATCGAGGACCGCTTCGTGATCCCCAGCGCCGCCCGCGCCGAGGCCGACGCGCTCGCCGACTCGCACCCGCTGGACGTCCCGGACCAGGGCTGCCCCGTCAGCGCACTGCCCGAACCCCGGGTGATGCTCAATCTCGGTGATACCAGGAGGCGTTCGTGAACCGGGACCCGATGAGTGGCGATGCACGGGTGCGGCTGGTCGCGGGCTGCGTCCTCCAGTACCCCGGCGACCACTTCCACGACGAACTCCCGCGGCTCCGTGCGGCCCTCGCCGGGGCGCCCGCCGAACCGGCCGCGCTGCTCGGCGCGTTCCTCGACGAGGCGGAACGGCAGACCCCGATCGAGCTGTGTTCCCAGTACACCTCGACCTTCGACACCCGCAACCGGCGCTGCCTCTACCTCACCTGGTGGGTGGACGGGGACACCCGTCGGCGCGGGCTGTCCCTGGTCCGGCTGAAGCGGATCTACCGGGACTTCGGGCTGGAGTTCGCGGGCGAGGAGCTGCCCGACTTCCTGCCGGTGGCCCTGGAGTTCGCCGCCCGCGAGGAAGAGGCCGGCACCCGGCTGCTCCAGGAGCACCGGGCCGGGCTGGAGCTGCTGCGCCTGGCGCTCACCGAGTCCGGGTCCCCGTACGCCCGGGTGCTGGAGGCCGTCTGCGCGACGCTGCCGGGGCCCTCCCCCGAGACCAAGGCGGAGGCGAAGGCCCTTGCATCGAGCGGGCCGCCGCAGGAGCTGGTGGGCGCGGGATCGGCGCTCGAACCCTTCGGGCCGGGCCTCGACGTGCCGGCCGACCTCCCCCTCGGAGCCCCGGCCGACCTCCCCTGGCCCACGACCGCTCCCGCCCTCTCCGCCGCCTCCGCCGCCTCCGCCGCCTCCGAAAGGATGCCCGCCTGATGGACCTCATCCTGTGGGGCGTACTGCCGTACGTCTCGATCGCGCTGCTGATCGCGGGCACGGTCTGGCGGGCCCGCTTCGACACGTTCGGCTGGACCACGCACTCCTCGCAACTGCACGAGTCGCGGCTGCTGCGCATTGGCTCGCCGCTCTTCCACTTCGGGATGCTCTTCGTGGTCCTGGGCCACGTGGTCGGCCTGCTGATCCCGAAGAGCTGGACCGACGCGATGGGCCTGAGCGACCACGCCTACCACCTGATGGCCGTCTCCACCGGCACGGTGGCGGGCGTCGCGGCCGCCGCCGGCATCGGGATCCTGGTCTACCGCCGCTTCAAGGTGCCGGCCGTGCGCCGGGCGACGCTGCGCAGCGACCACCTGATGTACACGTTCCTGCTCGGCGCGATGGTGCTGGGCCTCACGGCGACCCTCCTCAACTCGACGGGGATGACGAACGACTACAACTACCGCGACGGCATCTCGCTGTGGTTCCGCAGCCTGTTCACCTTCACCCCGGACTACCACCTGATGGCGGGCGCCCCGCTCGCCTTCAAGCTGCACATCCTGTTCGGCTTCACGCTGTTCGCGCTGATCCCGTACTCGCGGCTGGTGCACGCCTTCTCCGTGCCGCTGAAGTACCTGTTCCGGCCGTACGTGGTCTACCGCAAGCGGGACCCGAAGGAGCTCGCCAACCGCCCGAGCAAGCGCGGCTGGGAGCGCGTCTCGTGACCCGTCGCCCCGCACCCACGATCGTCCGCAGCCCCCGCCACGCGGTCTCCGAGCGGCCCTTCATCGTCATCTGGGAGGCGACCCGGGCCTGCCCGCTCGCCTGTCTGCACTGCCGGGCCGAGGCGCAGACCCTGCGCCACCCCGAGGAGCTCGACGGGGCGGACGCCCGGCGGGTGATGGACCAGATCGCGGCCTTCGGCAGGCCCGCCCCGCTCTTCGTGATCACCGGCGGGGACCCCTTCCAGCGCGCCGACCTCACCGACCTGGTGGCGTACGGGACCTCGCTCGGTCTGCGGGTCGCGGTGTCCCCGTCGGGTACGCCGACGCTGACCCGGGAGAACCTCATGGCGGTACGGGAAGCGGGGGCCATCGCGCTCTCGCTCTCCCTGGACGGTTCCACGGCGGAGCGCCACGACGCCTTCCGCGGGGTGCCCGGGGTCTACGACTGGACACTGGACGGCTGGCGGGCCGCCCGCGAGCTCGGGCTCAAGGTGCAGATCAACACCACGGTCACCCGCGACGGCCTGGAGGACCTGGCCGACATCGCGGCGCTGGTCAAGCGCGAGGGCGCGATGCTGTGGTCGGGCTTCGTCCTGGTCCCGACCGGGCGCGGCGAACAGCTGGACCCGCTGACGGCCGCCGAGATCGAGGACGTCCTGCACTTCCTGTACGACTGCGGGGCGGTGATGGCCACCAAGACGACGGAGGGCCACCACTTCCGGCGGGTCGCGCTGCAGCGCACCGTACTGGAGGCGCGCGGCGAGCGGCCCGTGCTGGGCGCGCTCTACGAGCGCCTCTCGGCCCGCGCCCGCGAGCTGGGGCTCTTCGACGGGGAGCGGCGGGCCGTGCGCCGGCCGCCGATGGACGTCTCCTCGGGCCGCGGCTTCGTCTTCATCTCGCACACGGGCGAGGTGCACCCCAGCGGCTTCCTGCCCCTCTCGGCGGGCAACGTGAAGAACCACCCGCTGACCGAGATCTACCGGGGCTCGGCGCTCTTCACCAAGCTCCGTGACCCCTCGCTGCTGCGCGGCACGTGCGGGGCGTGCGAGTTCAAGACGGTGTGCGGCGGGTCGCGCTCCCGGGCGTACGGGTTCACGCGCGACGTGCTCGAAGCGGACCCGTACTGCGCGTACGAGCCCGGCAGCTTCCCCTATCAGGAGGACCTCAGGGCTCTGGCCGAAAGCATGAGGCGCTGACCTACCGCGTTCCCATAGGTTTCATACGGGAACATATCGACCTCGGGGCCACGGGAGAACACCATGCGTTCAGTGATCGTCATCGGTGGCGGGATCAGCGGTCTGGCCGCCGCGTGGCAGTTGCGCAGCCAGGCCGATGTCACCGTCCTGGAGAGCCACGCCAAGGTCGGCGGGAAGCTCCGGACCGGCACCATCGCCGGCATCACCGTCGACGAGGGCGCGGAGTCCCTCATGGCCCTGCGCCCGGAGGCCGTGGAACTGGCCGCCGCCGTCGGACTCGGCGAGGCCCTCTGCGATCCCGCGAAGTCCGCCACCACCATCTGGACCAACGGCGCCCTGCGGCCACTGCCCGCCGGACACGTGATGGGCGTCCCCACCGACCCCTCCGCTTTGAGCGGCACCGGGCTCCTCTCCCCCGAGGGCGTCGCCCGCGTCGCGGCCGAGGAGACCCTCCCGGCCGCCCCGCTCACCGAGGACTGCTCGGTCACCGCCTACCTGGCCGGCCGCTTCGGCCAGGAGGCCGTGGACCGGCTCGTCGAACCCGTGCTGGGCGGCGTCTACGCCGGCCTCGCCGACCGCCTCTCGCTGCGCGCGGCCATGCCCCGGATCGCGGCCCTCGCGGAACAGGGCACGCCGCTGCTTCCGGCCCTGCGCCGGATGCGCGCGGCCGGCGCCCCCCGCCCGGGGGCCGTGGCCGTCCAGGGCGTCGTCGGCGGCACCGGGCGCTTCGCGGCGGCCGTCGCGGAAGCCTGCGGGGCGCGCATCCTCACCGGGACGACGGCCCGCTCGCTCCAGCAGAGCGCCGGCGGCCGCTGGCGCGTCCAGGCGATGACCGGCGACGGACCGCTGACGATGGAGGCGGACGCGGTGATCCTCGCGCTGCCCGCCTTCGCGTCCGCGGAGCTGCTGCGCCCGCACTCCCCGCTGGCCGAGGCCGAGCTCTCCTCGATCCCGCACGCCTCCACGGCCGTCATCACCATGGCCTTCTCGCGCGCCCGGGCCCACTTCCTCCCCGAGGGCAACGGCTTCCTGGTCCCGCCGGTCGACGGCCACACCCTCAAGGCCGCCTCCTTCCTCTCCAACAAGTGGTCCTGGCTGCACGACTCGGCCCCCGAGACCTTCGTGCTGCGCGCCTCCATCGGCCGCATCGGCGAGGACGATCTACTCGGCCGCCCCGACCGCCACCTGGTCCGCTCGGCCATCGCCGAGCTCCACCACGCGGTGGGCGCCATGGGCGAACCCCTGGCCACCCGGGTCACCCGCTGGGACCGGGGCCTGCCCCAGTACGGCGTCGGGCACCGCGAGCGCGTCGCCCGCATCCGCGAGGCCACCGGCAAGCTGCCCGGCATCGCGCTGTGCGGAGCGGCGTACGAGGGCGTGGGCGTGGCCGCCTCCGTCGCGACGGGGCGCGCGGCGGCGAAGCAGGTCCTGGCGCAGCCCTAGCGGCCCCGGGCCTGGCCCGCCCCGGCCCCGGCCCCGGCGGGTCCGGCCTCCGCCGGGGCCGGGACCCGGCGAACCGCGGCTCTTCGTATCGGGCGGGTATCAGGGAGCGCTCGACTCTTCATCTGATCGGTGCGCGGGACCGTCGCGAGGGGGACCGCCGCGGCCGCTGCCCTATCGTTCCTTCCAGGTCCCCGTCCCCCGAACAGGAGTCGTCCCCCCGTGTCCTCCCCCACCCCGGCTCCCGCCTCCCCGCGACCCGTTCGCGTGCTGCTGGTGGAGGACGACGAGCTGATGCGCCGCTCGTTCACCGTCTCCCTGGAGCGCTACGGGTACACGGTCCGGGCCGCCGCCGACGGACTCACGGGCCTCGAATCCTTCCGCGACGAGGACTTCGACCTGCTGATCCTCGACGTGATGCTGCCCGGCCTCGACGGGATCGGCCTGTGCCGCAAGGTCCGCGAGTCCAGCCTGGTCCCGGTCCTGATGATGTCGGCCCGGGGCGACGGGCTGGACATCGTCGCCGGTCTGGAGGCCGGGGCGGACGACTACGTCGTCAAGCCGGTGGACACCAACGTCCTCGTGGCCCGCATCCGCTCGCTGCTGCGGCGCGCCACCTACGCCCCCGCCCCGGCGGCCGGGCACGCCGGTCACGCCGGTCACGCCGGTCAGGCCACGGCCGGGGGGCCGGGGCCCTCCGAGGGAGAACTGCTGGCCTTCGGGGATCTGACCCTCCACACCGGCGGCCTGGACGTGGCCGTCGGCGGAACCCCGGTGGCGCTGACCCCGACCGAGCTCAAGCTGCTGCTGGAGTTCGCCGCCCACCCGGGCATCGTGCTGGAGCGGCACACCCTGCTGCGCAACGTCTGGGACTACGGCTGGGACGGCGACAGCCGCGTCGTGGACCTGTGCGTGCAGCGGCTGCGCGGCAAGCTCGGCCGGGACCGGATCGAGACGGTCCGCGGCTTCGGCTACAAGCTCAGGCGTTGAGGGCGGTGCGTCCGTTCCGCCGCCCCGGCCCGCGCCGCGTGCCCCTGCGCTGGAAGATCGCCGCGCTGGCCGCGGCCACCGGTTGCCTGGTCGCCGCCGCGGTCGGCGTACTGGTGCACGTATGGACCGCGCGGGAGATCCGGGAACAGGCCGAGATGCAGGCCTCCAACAGCGTGTACTCGGCCATGGAGACCTACCGGCGCACCGGAACGCTCGTCGACGGTGCCGAACTCGATCCCCCCGAACTGCCCGCCTCACTGAGGCACCTGTCCGACGGCGACCGGCACACGGCCTCCTACGGGGGCCTCGACGAGATGGTCCCCCCGGGCGTCTGGGGCGCCCAGCGGGTCGGCGGTCCGGGAAGCCCGGTGCTCGCCCTCCGGGTCAGCATGAACGCGGGGCTCTACGGGCTGCGCCAGCTCGACGTGACCATGGTGGTGGCCTCGCTGGTCGTCCTCGCGGGGGCCACGCCCCTGGCGGCCTACGGAGCCGGGCTGCTCGCCCGCAGGCTGCGGCAGGTCTCCGAGACCGCGGGCCGGATCTCCGCCGGGGACCTCGACGCCCGGAGCGGGATCACCGAGGGCCGCGACGAGGTGGACGACATCGCCGCCACCGTCGACCTCATGGCCGACACCCTCGGCCGCCGGCTGCGCGACGAGCGCCGGTTCACCGCGGACGTGGCCCACGAGCTGCGCACCCCCGTCGGCGGTCTGCTGGCCACCGCGGACCTGCTGCCGCCCGGCGAGACGGAGGACCTGCTCCGGGCCCGGGTACGCGATCTGCGCGGGCTGGTCGAGGACCTGCTGGAGGTCTCCCGGCTGGACGCCGGCGCCGAACTCCCGGTCCACGCCCGGGTCCCGCTCGGCGCGGTCGTCGCCGAGGCGGTGACGCGCACCGGACTGGCCACCGGGGTCGAGGTCGCCGGGCGGGCGGAGAGCGTGGAGACCGATCCGCGCCGCCTCGAACGGATCGTCGGCAACCTCGTCGTCAACGCCCACCGGCACGGGAAGGCCCCGGTGACGGTCACCGTCGAGGACCGTACGGTCGTCGTACGCGACCACGGCCCGGGATTCCCCGCGGACCTGCTGCGCGACGGCCCGCGCCGCTTCCAGACGGGTGCGGCCGAGCGCGGCTCGGGCCACGGTCTGGGCCTGACCATCGCCGTGGGCCAGGCCCGGGTGCTCGGCGCCGAACTCCGCTTCGACAACGCCCCGGACGGCGGCGCCGTCGCCACGCTGCGCCTGCCGGGCTGACCACCCGCCGGCCCGCCGGCCCGCCGGCTACAGGATCGATACACACCGGAGCGACCGCCGATACCCCGCGGCCCAGGCCCCGATACGTCCCCCGGACACCCTTCGGAATGCACCTTCCCGCGCCCGAAGAGGAGTCCCCGTGACCGCCGCCCCCCATGCCCCGCACCCGCTGCACGCGCCGACCGGCATCGCGGCCGCCACCACCGGCCTCTCGAAGGTCTACGGCAGCGGTGACACCCGGGTCGTCGCCCTGGACGGGGTCAGCATCTCCTTCCGCGAGGGCGAGTTCACCGCGATCATGGGCCCCTCCGGCTGCGGCAAGTCCACCCTCATGCACTGCGCCGCCGGACTCGACTCCTTCAGCTCCGGCTCCGCCCGCATCGGCACCACCGAACTGGGCTCCCTGAACGACGAGCAGCTCACCCGGCTGCGGCGCGACCGGATCGGCTTCATCTTCCAGGCCTTCAACCTCATGCCGACACTGACCGCGCTGGAGAACATCACCCTGCCGCTGACCATCGCCGGCCGTGAGCCCGACCGGCAGTGGCTGGACCACGTGGTCTCCCTGACCGGCCTCTCGCAGCGCCTCGGCCACCGTCCCGGGCAGCTCTCCGGCGGGCAGCAGCAGCGCGTGGCGGTGGCCCGGGCCCTCATCACCCGGCCCGCGATCATCTTCGGCGACGAGCCCACCGGAAACCTCGACTCCCGCGCCGGGGCCGAAGTCCTCGGCTTCCTGCGCGACTCGGTGCGCGAGCTGGGCCGGACCGTGGTCATGGTCACCCACGACCCCGTCGCCGCCGGGTACGCGGACCGCGTGGTGTTCCTCTCCGACGGACGGCTGGTCGACGAGATGGCGCAGCCCACCGCGGACCGGGTCCTGGACCGGATGAAGGCGTTCGAGGCGCGCTCGCGCACGAGCTGACCCGTCCGCCTCCCGCACCGAACCAGCCGCCCGCCCGCTCCCCCGGGCCCGCCCCACCAGGATCCGCATCCCATGTTCCGTACCGCCCTGCGCAACGTGCTCGCGCACAAGGCCCGCCTGCTGATGACCGTGTTCGCGGTCGTGCTCGGGGTCACCTTCGTCACCGGCAGCCTCGTCTACGGCGACAGCCAGAAGCAGGCCGCCGTCGACCGGGCGAGCGCCGGCTACGACCGCGTCTCCCTCAACGTCTCGCCCAACTCCGTGCCCGGCGCCCCGCCCGCCACCCTCGACGCCCGCACCACGGCCTCCCTGGCCGGGGTCCCCGGCGTCGCCGCCGCCGCGGGCCGGGTCGACGGATTCGCGGCCGTCGCCGACGCCGAGGGACGGCTGCTGGGCAGCGGCGAGTTCCGCAAGGGCGGCAACTTCGCCCCGGGCAAGGACGGCACGGACCCGGCCTACACCTTCGAGGAGGGCTCCGGCCCGGTCGGCGCCAAGGCCGTCGCCCTCGACCAGGCCTCCGCAGCCAGGGGCGGCTACCGCGTCGGTGACACGGTGCGCGTCGGCACGAGCACCGGCGCCGAGTCCTACGAGCTCAGCGGCGTCTTTCGCACCGACGCCTCGAAGCTCACCCCCGGGGGCAGCCTCGTGCTGTTCGACAACGCCACCGCACAGCGGCTGTACCTCCGGCCCGGCCGGTACACGGACATCGAGATCACGGCCGTACCCGGCACGGATGTGACGCAGCTCCTCGGCCGGGTCGAAGCGGTGATCCCCAAGGACTCCACCGCGGTCACCGGCGCCCAGCTCGCCCGGCTCCAGGCGAACATGGCCTCCGGCGACAGCGACACCATGAGCCAGATCATGCTGGGCTTCGCGGCGGTCGCCCTGTTCGTGGCCACCTTCCTCATCTCGAACACCTTCACCATGCTGGTCTCCCGCCGCACCCGGGAACTGGCCCTGATGCGGGCCGTCGGCGCCACCCGCAAGCAGGTGCGCCGGATCCTGCTGACCGAGTCCGTGCTCGTCGGCCTGATCGCCTCCGCGGCCGGCATCCTGGCCGGCACGGGGGTCGCCGCCCTGCTCCAGACCCTCTTCTCCTCCGCCGACAGCCCGGACGCCCCGCTGACCCTGCTCCCCTCCACGGTGATCATCGCGCTGGTGGTCGGCACCGCCCTGCCCGTGATCGCCGCCTGGGTGCCGGTCCGCCGGGCCATGGCCATCCCGCCCGTCGCCGCCCTCGGAGCCGCCGAGCCCGCCGCGCCCGCGCGCGCCGGCTCCCTGCGCTCCGGCCTCGGTGCCGCCCTGCTGCTCACCGGAGCGGCCGCGACCCTGTACGGAGCCCTCGGCGCCGACGGCGACGCCCGGACCGTCATCGGCCTCGGCGCGGCCCTCACCCTGACCGGCGCGATCGGCCTCATCCCGCTCCTGTCCCGGCCGTTCACCGCCCTGCTCCGGCCGCTGCTGCTGCGCTTCAGCCCGGTGCACGGCGACCTCGCCGCCCGCAACACCGTGCGCGACCCCCGGCGTACCGGCGCCACCGCCGCGGCGCTCGCCATCGCCCTCGCGCTCGCCTCCGGCCTGTCCGTCCTCGGCGCCTCCGCCACCCGGTACCTCGACGGAGCGACCACCCGGGACATCACCGCCGACTACCTGGTGCAGGCACCCTCGGGCGGGCAGCGGATGACCCCCGCCACCGCCGAGCCCCTGGCGAAGCTGCCCGGCGCCGCCTACAGCCCGCTCAACCAGTCCACCGAGTACCGGATCGGCGGCGTCCCCTCCGTCCTGACCGGCGTCGACCCCGCGACCATCGGCCGCCTGCTGCGCTACGAGGTGACCGCGGGCTCCCTCGACAGCCTCGCCCGGGGCCAGGTCGCCGTCGCCGACTACAAGGCCGGGCCCAACGGCTGGAGGGTCGGCCAGAGCCTCCCCGTGAAGCGGCAGGACGAGCAGGGCGAGGTCACCATCGGCGCGATCTACCGCGCGGACGAACAGAGCAAGGTGCTGCCCAGCATCACCGCACCCGACTCGCTGGTCGCCCGCTTCGACCCCACCCCGCACACCGACGCCATCGTCGTGGCCACCGCGGGCGGCCCCGGCCGGGCCCAGCGCGCGAGCGTCGTCAAGGCGCTCGGCGACAACCCCGCCCTGTCCGTCCTCGACAAGGAGGCCGTCCGGGCCGAGGACACCAGCGGCATCGGCGACCAGCTGGGCATCTTCTACGCGCTGCTCAGCATGTCCCTGGTGATCGCCGCCCTCGGCATCGCCAACACCCTCGCGATGGCGGTGCTCGAACGCCGCAAGGAGATCGGCACGCTCCGCGCCCTCGGCCTGGACCGCGCCGGAGTGACCCGGATGATCCGCATCGAGGCCCTGCTCGTCGGCGCCCTCGGCGCGGCCGTCGGCACGGTCATGGGCATCTTCATGGGCTGGGCCCTCGGCAACACCCTCCAGGAGAGCGTCGCGGGATACGCCCTGGTCGTCCCCTGGGGGCGGCTCGCCCTCGGAGTGCTGCTCGCCATGGCGGGCGCCCTGCTCGCGTCCCTCTGGCCGGCCCGCAGGGCCGCCGGTGTCGACATCCCCGCCGCCACGGCCGCCCACTGACCGCTCGCCCTCGCGCCCCCGTGACCCGGATGGGTCAGCGCGGGGGCGCGACGGGCGGGGCGCGCCGAGGATGAGGGCATGCCGACACACGCCCTGCGGGTCGCCGCTGCCACCGCCGCTGCCGCCGCGCTCCTCGCCACCAGTGCCTGTTCCGACGGTGGAGGCGAGGAGAAGAGGGGCAAGGACGGCGCCGCGCAGGACATCGCGAAACCCAAGTGGGGCGAGTGCGAGGCACCCACCCCTGCCGAGGGCGCCGGACAGGTCCCCGGCAAGGACTGGCAGTGCGCCGTCCTCGATGTGCCCCTCGACTACGCCGAGCCGGAAGGGGAGACGATCCCGCTGGCGCTGATCCGGGCGAAGGCCCGCGACAAGGACAAGCGGATCGGCTCGCTCGTCTTCAACTTCGGCGGCCCCGGCGGCTCCGGGATCACCAGCCTGCCCGGCGCGGCCAAGGAGTACGCGGCCCTGCGCGAGCGCTACGACCTGGTCAGCTTCGACCCGCGCGGGGTCGGCCGCAGCGCGCCCGTCCTGTGCGAGGACGACAAGCAGCTGGACGCGTACTACGCCTCCGACTCCAGCCCCACGACTCCGGAGGAGGAGAAGCAGTTCCTCGCCACCTCCAAGAAGTACAAGGACGCCTGCGTCAAGAGGTCCGGCAAGGTGCTGCCCCACGTCGGCACCGAGAACGCGGCCCGTGACCTGGACCGGATCCGCCAGGCCCTCGGCGACGACAAGCTGTACTACTTCGGCATCTCCTACGGCACCGAGCTCGGCGGGGTGTACGCCCACCTCTTCCCCAAGAACGTCGGCCGGGCCGTCTTCGACGCCGTGGTCGACCCGACCAAGAACTCCGAGCAGGGCGCCCTCGGTCAGGCCAAGGGCTTCCAGCTCGCGCTCGGCAACTTCGCCCAGGACTGCGTGGACCGCGGCGATTCCTGCCAGCTGCAGGGCAGCACCGCCAAGGAGATCGAGGCGAACATCATCAAGCTCCAGAAGGAACTGGCGGCCAAACCCATCCCGGGCTCCGGCGACCGGCTGCTCACGGAGGACGCCGCGACCAACGGCATCGCCTTCGCCCTGTACTCCAAGGAGGCCTGGCCGCTGCTGGAACAGGGCCTGGACGAGGCCGAGGGCGGCCAGGGACAGCTCCTGCTCGCCATGTCCGACGCCCTCAACGGCCGCGACCCGAAGGGCACCTACAGCAACATCGGATCGGCCAACACCGCCATCAGCTGTGCCGACTCCAAGGACCGCTACACGCTCGCCCAGACCAAGGCCAAGCTGCCCGAGTTCCGTGCGGCCTCGCCCGTCTTCGGGGACTTCCTCGGCTGGGCCATGATGGGCTGCACCGACTGGCCCGTCGCCGGCGCCTGGAACACCCCGGACGTCTCGGCCCCCGGCTCGGCCCCCATCCTGGTGATCGGCAACACCGGTGACCCGGCGACCCCGTACGAGGGCGCCCGCAAGATGGTGGAGCGCCTCGGCCCCGGCGTCGGCGTGGAGCTGACCTTCAAGGGCGAGGGGCACGGCGCGTACAACAGCGGCGACCCCTGCGTGCAGGAGGCCGTCAACTCCTACCTGCTCGACGGGAAGGTGCCCGGCGCGGGCACCGTCTGCACGGCGTCGAAGGCCCCGGCGCCGACCTCGCCCGTGTAGGCCGTCCCTTTCGGAGGCCGGAACACGCCGGAGGGGCCGTACTCCGCTCGCGCGGGGTACGGCCCCTCCGGGGTGACTAGTAGACCGGCTTCTCGGGCTCGATCTGGTGGACCCAGCCGATGACGCCGCCGCCGACGTGGACCGCGTCCGCGAAGCCTGCGGACTTCAGGACCGCGAGGACTTCCGCACTGCGGACACCCGTCTTGCAGTGCAAGACGATGCGCTTGTCCTGCGGCATGTCCTGGAGGGCGGTGCCCATCAGGAACTCGCCCTTGGGGATCAGCTTCGCGCCGGGGATCGAGACGATCTCGTACTCGTTGATCTCGCGGACGTCGATGATCTCGATCGGCTCGTCGTTGTCGATCCACTCCTTGAGCTGCTTGGGAGTGATCGTCGAACCGGCGGCCGCCTCCTGGGCCTCCTCCGACACGACGCCGCAGAAGGCCTCGTAGTCGATGAGCTCGGTGACGGTCGCGTTCGGACCGCAGACCGCGCAGTCGGGGTCCTTGCGGACCTTGACCTGGCGGTACTGCATCTCCAGGGCGTCGTAGATCATCAGGCGGCCGACCAGCGACTCGCCGACGCCGGTGAGGACCTTGATGGCCTCGGTGACCTGGATGGACCCGATGGACGCGCAGAGCACGCCCAGCACGCCGCCCTCGGCGCAGCTCGGGACCATGCCCGGCGGGGGCGGCTCCGGGTAGAGGCAGCGGTAGCACGGGCCGTGCTCGGACCAGAAGACCGAGGCCTGACCGTCGAAGCGGTAGATCGAGCCCCACACGTACGGCTTGTTCAGCAGCACGCAGGCGTCGTTCACGAGGTAGCGCGTGGCGAAGTTGTCCGTGCCGTCGACGATGAGGTCGTACTGGCTGAAGATCTCCATCACGTTGTCGGCTTCGAGCCGCTCTTCGTGGAGGACCACGTTCACGTACGGGTTGATGCCCAGCACGCTGTCGCGGGCCGACTCGGCCTTGGAACGGCCGATGTCCGCCTGGCTGTGGATGATCTGGCGCTGCAGGTTCGACTCGTCGACCTCGTCGAACTCCACGATGCCCAGCGTGCCGACGCCGGCCGCGGCCAGGTACATGAGGGCGGGCGAGCCGAGGCCGCCCGCGCCCACGGCCAGCACCTTGGCGTTCTTCAGGCGCTTCTGGCCGTCCATCCCCACATCGGGGATGATCAGGTGGCGGGAGTACCGACGGACCTCGTCAACGGTGAGCTCAGCAGCTGGCTCTACCAGGGGTGGCAGCGACACGGGGACTCCGTAGATGATTAAGTCTTAACGGTGGTTCTTCCCGTAACACTGCCACGCCCTCCTTCATTCCGAGACACCCGGTCCGATCCGCGAGACGATTTCGTCCCAGTACCCGGGCATCGACGCCCAGGGGTCCAGGGCAGCGGACCCGCGCCGGTCGGTGAGCCAGATGGTTCCCGCACCCTGCCAGCGGGCGATCCGCAGCGCCTCCTCCAGGTGCGTGCGCGGTACTCCGTGCACGAGGTGGCAGAACGTCTCCGGCGGGTGGTCCGCCGTCCACTCCGCCACCTGCGACCAGCGGTAGTCGGCCCAGCTCCCGGAGAAGGTGACCAGTTGATCGGCGGTTTCCGTGTACCCCTCGCAGGGGTGGGTGCCGTGTCCGAGGACGATCCGCAGGCCGTCGCCGAGTCCCCGCAAGGTGTCGACGACCCGGCGCACGGAGGCCAGCTCCTCCTTCCCGGCCGGAGCGTCCGCGAGGTAGAAGCCGTCGGCCCCGTACCAGTCGCGGAAGCGGTGGGCGTCGGAGACGAGCTCCCCGAACGACCGCTCCCCGTCTCGCATGGCGAGATGCCCGAGGATCGCGCCGCCCGCGCCGCGGAGCTTCGCGGCCGCCTCCGTGCAGTGCGGGTCGGGCCGGCCGCCCGGCCCGTCCGCGACGTTGAGGACGGCCCAGTGCAGCGGCGTCCCCGGCCGGGTCAGCTCGGCCCACTCCACCGGCGCCAGCAGCGGATGCGCGTACCCGGGGACGCCCAGACCGAGCCGGCCCGCCTCGGTGGCGGCCTGGCCGGCGGCCGGCGGGGTGGTCAGATGCGGCACGCCGCCTCCATCCAGATGTCCGCGAGGGATTCCTCCAGGTTGATCCGCGGCCGCCAGCCAAGCCGGTCGCGGGCGGTACGGACATCCGCCTGCTGCCAGGCTCCGCAGCCGTCCGGGTAGGGGTACGGGGGCTGGGCCGTCGCGGCCGCGAGCTGCTCGGCCGTGGCCTCGGAACGCGGGGAGCCGATGGCGGCGAGCCCGGCGGGCCGCCCGGGGTGCCCGTGCGCCTGCGGGTGCTGGGCGTGCTGCCCGTGCTGCGGTACGTCGATCTCGTGCAGCGAGCCTCCGTACCCGGCGACCCGGGCCAGCACGGCTGCCGCGTCGCGCAGCCGGACCGCCCGGCCCGTGCCGATGTTGACGACGCCCTGGGCGGCCGACAACGAGGCGGCGTGCACCGCCCGTGCCACGTCCCGTACGTCGACGAAGTCGCGCTGCACGCCGAGCCCGCTGAGCTTGAGCTCGCCGTCCCCGGACTGCATCGCGCGCCGCATGGCCTCGGCGAGCCGGCCGAGGGGGGATCCGGCGGGGGTGCCGGGGCCGACGGGCGAGAAGATCCGCAGCACGACGGCGTCCAGCCCGGAGCCGAGCACGAGCTCGGTGGCGGCCAGTTTGCTGACTCCGTACGGCCCTCCCGGTCTGGGCACGGCGTCCTCGGCCGTGGACGACCCGGGCTGGCTGGGCCCGTACTCGGCGGCGCAGCCGAGCTGGACGAGCCGGGCGCCGCACCCGCTGCGGCGCAGCGATTCGCAGATGGTGGCGACGGCCACGGTGTTGTGCCGGGTGAGCTCGCGGGCGCCGCCCCGGGTGGCTCCCGCGCAGTTGATGACGACGCCCGGGTGGACGGCGTCGAGGAACCGGGTGAGCGCGCCGGGGCTGCCGGTGGCGAGGTCGAAGCGGACGTCGGCGTCGTCTCCGCGGCCGAGCGCGGTGAGCTGGACCGCGGGGTCGGCGAGCAGGCGGTCCGCCACGTAGCGTCCGAGGTATCCGTTGGCTCCGATCAGCAACACCCTCATCGCGCGGCCCCTTGGTTGGTTGGCTGGCCGGTCATGTCCTGTTTCTCCTTGCTGGATGGGTGGATCGGGGTGGGGGGGTACGCCGCTTCGGGGTCTGATTCCGAAAGGACTCAGTGGCCTCCGTGCCGCTGCGCGTGTGCGGAGGCCCGCGACAGCGCGAGTACGGCGGGTACGAGGACTCCCACCGCGGCGGCGAACGGCGCCGCCGGGACGGGGAGCAGGGCGAGTACGAGGGCCGGCGCCGCCGCGAGGGCTCCGCGGGGGGCTCCGTGGCCGAGCAGCAGCCGGGTCAGGAAGAGCAGCACCGCGAGCGGTACGGCCACCGCCAGAGGGGTCCCGGCCAGTGCGGCCGCCCCCGCGGCGGCCGCGGCGTACAGCGCGAGCGTCCCGAGGAGCAGGGGTCTCACCCCGTCGGCGAAGTCCTCCAGGGCCCTGCTCCCGGCGAGCCGGCGCCGGGCGCGGGCCGCGAAGACGGCGCCGGCCAGGTACCCGGGGGCGACGGCCACGGCCAGGGCGGTCCCCAGGGGGGTGCCGTGGCGGTGGACGGCCCAGCCGAGGCCGGCGGCGGCCAGCAGGTACACGGCGGCGGGGAAGCGGCCCCCGGCGGCCCGGCCGGGCCGTCCGAGCCCGGCGACGGTGACGAGCACCGCGAGGGCTCCCGCCCAGGGCACCCCGGCGGCGGCCGCGCCGAGGGCGAGGGCCCCGGGCAGCAGCGCGTAGCCGAAGCCCCGTACCGCCTTGGCGTGGACCGGGATCCCGGCCGGCGGGGCGGGCGGGGTCCCGTCGCGGGGGGTCCGGGCGTAGAGCTCCTCCGCGAGGGAGAAGACGTCCCGGTGGCGGAAGCGGGCGGCGGTGCGGTCGGTGATGCCGTGCGCCTCCAGCCCTGCGGCGATCTCCAGCGGGTCCACGGCGTGCTCGCAGAGTTCCCGGTGTCGGTGGAGCAGGGCCTTGACGGGATCCCCGCCGGAGCGGGCCCTGCGGGGCGGGGGTGGGTCCACTGGGGGGACGGCTTCGTCCAGGGGCACGGTCATGCGGAGGCCTCCGAACCGGCGGCGGGCACCATGACGGCCGCGTCACCCTCCGGGACGGCGGCGGGCCGGGCCTCGCCCGGGGCCGGAGGGCCGCCCGGGTCGGGGGCCCGTCCTTCGGAGGGGGCGGGCTCGGGGTGGGGGGTGGCCCAGGTGGGGGTGGCCCAGTGGCCCGGGACCCGGGCCTCGGGCGGCTGCTCGAAGGGCACCCCGGTGCCGTCGGGGCGCGCCGGGCCGCGGGCGAGCAGCCGCAGGTAGGACTCCTGGAAGGCGGCGACGTTCTGCTCGACGGTGAAGAGTTCGAGGGCCCGCGCCCGGGCGGCGGAGCCGAGCCGCTGGGCCCGCTCGGGGTCCCGCAGCAGCGAGACGCAGGCCTCGGCGAGCGCGCGCGGGTTGCGCGGCGGCACCACGAGCCCGGTTCCGCCGATCACCTCGACGACGGCGCCGACGTCGGTGGACACGGTGGCGCGACCGCAGAACATGGCCTCGGCGAGGGTGATGGGGAAGCCCTCGATGACGGAGGAGAGCACCACCACCCGCCCGGAGCCGTACGCGTCGGCCGGGAACGGCGCGTCGGGTCCGCCGATCTCCTCGAAGGTGACCGGGTTCTCGCCGACCGCGTGGGCGTCCGCGGCCTCGTCGGGGAAGAGCTGCGCGGCGAGCGAGCGGCAGTCGGCCAGGTAGCCGTGCCCGACCGCGGGGTTCGTCCCGCCCGCCGTCGCGAAGATCCGCAGCCGTGCGCGCGGTTCGGCCCGGCGCACCTCGGCGAAGGCGTGCAGCAGGGCGATCAGGTCCTTGGCGGGGTCCACCCGCCCGACCCAGACGAGCGTGTGCGGGTCCCCGCACGCCGGGTCCTCGCCCACGGCGGCGAATCGGTCCGCCTCCATGCCGGGGTAGACCGTGCGCAGCCGTTCGCGGGAGGCCCCGCAGCGTTCCTGCCAGCGCCGGGCGTGCGCGTTGCCGGGGGTGAGCAGGTCGGCCTGGGAGTAGATCTCGCCGGCCAGCCGGGTGTGGAACGCCGCGAGCAGGGCCCGTACGGCCGGCCGCTCGTCCCCTGCGGAGTGCGCGGAGTGCGCGAGGTAGTGGGCCCGGAGCTGGACACCGTACTCGGTGACCAGGAGCGGCACTCCGAAGAAGCGTTTGGCCAGGAGTCCGGGGAGCGCCGCGACCCCGCCCGCGGCAGCGTGGCAGACGTCGACCTCGCTCAGGTCCTCGTACCAGTCCAGGGACAACGGCCGCAGCATCCGCTCCAGTTCGTCCACGAACTCCAGCAGGTCCGCGACCTGCGCCCGCTGTACGGCCCTGCTCGCCTCCGGGGCGCGACAGGCGGACTCCACGGCCCGTACGGCCGTCTCCGAGCGCAGGGCCGCGCACAGCCCGCCCTGTTCCGAGGCGAGCCCGGCCAGCCCGTACAGCCCGTCCGCGAACCGCGCGGGGTCGGCCCCGCAGATCCCGCGGACCAGTTCCGTGAAGGCGGCGGCGAAGCGGCGGCGCTCGCGGCGCCGGTAGCTGCGCCCGTCGTCGGCCGGCGCCCACAGCGGGGCGGTCCGCACCCGGGTGACGTGGGCGGGCAGCGACACGCGGCCGCGCTCCTCCTGCTCGGCGCTGCGGCTCAGGGCGTAGAGCTCGAACTCGTGCTGGGGAAGCCCGCGCACGAGCCGGTCGCACCACAGCCTCGCTTCGCCCGTGGCATACGGATAACCACCTTCCGTGAGCAGTCCGATCCGCACGAGTGGCACCCCCGATCTCCCGTTTCAGGCGGTCTCCGTCGGTCCGGCGACCCGCCGGATACGAACTCAAGCGGATATGCCGAAGGGGGGTCCGCGGGGTGTGGGGCGCGCCACCCCGAGGGGGGTTAGGTGAGTAAATTAGCGGACGGGTAGGGGGGGGGGCCGGGAATAAAAAAGTGGGGCAG